>JAOTTJ010000022.1 GCA_029864465.1 Gammaproteobacteria bacterium
GCGGCTCTTGACCCGCCCGCTCGCTGAGGATGTCGTGAATTCTCACGAGCCCAGGGCCAGACACGAGAGACTCGACCGCGCAATAGCCGGTCGCATCGCGCAGCATGTCGACGACGGCGGCCTCGTCCGCTGTTGCCGTCGCAACGGCAACGTTGCCGCCTTCCCCCGGCAGCACGGTCCAGTTGCCGGCAACCGGTGCGAGTACGGCGACGCCGAGCCCTGAGCCGGGACCGAGTACGGCGAGCGGCTCACGCTGCACCGCTTGACCGCCGCCGATCGGATGTAGATCCGTCGGTTCGAGCACCGGCAGGGCCCAGGCAACGGCCGCGAAGTCGTTGATGACGAGGAGTCGACTCAGGCCGAGCGCCTCACGTAGCTCGAGCCGTGAGAACCGCCAAGGCAGATTCGTCATCACGATCTCGTCGCCGGTGACTGGACCCGCTATCGCGAGCGCCGCCTCGCTCGGACGATCGCGCAAGCGGCGTCGGTTCAGATAGTGCTCGAGCACTTCGCGGATGCCTTCGAAATCACGGTTCTCGTAGGTCTCGGCCGCGATGAGCCCTCCCTTGTCGTCGATGAGCGCGCAGCGGGAATGCGTGCCTCCGATATCAGCTATGAGGTCCATGCGTCTGTCCTTGATCGCAGTGATCTCGATAGTAAGGATTGCCCGCGGCGTTTGAAAGCAGAGGCGGCCGAGTAGCGCAGCTATACTGAAGAGCCCTGATCCGCGCGGAGCCTGCCTGCAAGACAGCACCTAAGCAGATCGTTCGTTACCGATAGAGGACTGCCAGTACTATCTCAGCCGATACCCAGGGCCTATCACAATGACCAGTCGTACGAACGCGGTGCAGCGACCACCTGGTGCTTCAGCCGGGCTTGCCCGGCGGTTGCGGAAAATCGGCCAGCGAGCCGCACTCGTCTTCGTTCGCTATTCGGCAGACACCGCTCCGGCCGTGCAGGCCGGCAACCTAATCTGCTTCGTGCTGGAGCGTGACCAGCTTTTCGACAAAGTCGTGTTGCGCGATCTCTGTGCGAAGGAGGGCTGGCCGAGTGCCAGCGAGACGCTTCCCGATGGTGCCAGTGCGCTCTGGAGCGTCAGAACGTTTCGCGGATGGTTCGTGCGCCACCTCGTGCCCGGCAGCACGGACCGCTTGAGTCGCGCGATTGCATGGCTCGAGGCACACCCGGACGTGGACATCCAACTCGTGCCCGTTGCCGTGTTCTGGGGGCGCTCGCCCGCCAAGGAACGTTCATGGCTGAAATTGCTCCTCGCTGAGGACTGGGCCGCGTCAGGACGTATCCGTCGTTTCTTCTCGATGCTCGTGCATGGCCGGCAAGTCCTCGTCAAGGTCGCGAGCCCCGTCTCTCTGCGCCAGCTCGTGAGTGAAGAGCTCGGTGTCGAACGTACGACGCGAAAAGCCGCGCGCCTATTACGCGTACATTTCCGCCGTCAGCGGGCCGCGACGATCGGGCCGGATCTGTCTCATCGGCGACTGTTACTCGACGAGGTGCTCGCGAGTCAGGGCGTGCGCGAAGCCGTGCGGCGCGAGGTCCAGAGCGGGCATCGCAGTGAGCGGCGCGTGCAAAAGCGTGCTCGAAAAATCGCGACCGAGATAGCGGCACATTATTCTCACTCGGTCGTGCGTGTGCTCGAACGCGTCCTCGCACGGCTCTGGAACCGCCTGTATGAGGGCATCGAGATCCAGCATTTCGAGAGCCTCGGTGACATCGCGGTCGGCTCGGAAGTCGTGTATGTGCCGTGTCATCGCAGTCATATCGACTATCTGCTGCTGTCCTATGTCATCTATCGCCGCGGTCTCGTGCCGCCGCACGTCGCCGCCGGCGTCAATCTGAATCTGCCGCTCATCGGTCCCGTGTTGCGCCGCGGTGGGGCGTTTTTCATGCGCCGCACATTCCGCGGCGACGCTCTGTACACGTCCATCTTTCGCAGTTATCTGAGTGCGATCCTGTCGCGTGGTTTTCCCGTGAAATTCTTCATCGAGGGAGCGCGGTCGCGAACCGGGCGATTGTTGAACCCGAAGCTCGGCTTGCTTGCGATGACGGTGGAGAGCTATCTGCGTAACCGCCGCAGGCCCGTCGTATTCGTCCCGGTTTATTTCGGCTACGAGAAGCTGATCGAAGGCCAGACTTTTCTCAGTGAGCTCAGCGGAAGGCGCAAGCAGGGCGAGACGCTCGGCGGCGCGATCCGGTCGCTGCGCGCGCTGCGCGAGCGTTTCGGGGTCGTGCATGTGAGCTTCGGCGAGCCGCTCTGGCTAGAAGGTATGCTCGATCAGATCCGCCCGGACTGGCGCCGACACGAGTTTGACGATTTCCTCCGGCCCGAGTGGCTCGAAGACGCCGTCGAGTCGCTCGGGCGGACCATCATGACTGCTATCAATGAGGCGGCCGTCATCAATCCCGTCGGCTTGGCCTCGTTGGTCGTTCTGAGCATGCCAAAGCGCGCGATCGTCGAGGTTGAGCTGCGCGCCCAGCTTGCGCTGCTGCTCGACCTCGCCACGCGCGCACCCTACTCGTCACGGACGGGCATGACGGCGCTCGATCCCGATCAGATCATTCGGTACTGTGAGGACATGCGCTGGTTGCGGCGGCGCGCGCATCCACTCGGGGATGTGCTCTACATGGACGAGCGACAGGCACTGCTCGCGAGCTATTACCGCAACAATATCGTGCACTTGTTCGCGCTGCCGTCCCTCGTGGCGGCGAGCTTGACCAATCGGGCTGAGATCGGCCTTACTGAGCTGACTGCCATGCTGAGGCGTCTTTACCCGAGTTTCGAAGCGGAGCTGTTTTTGCGCTTCGATCTGCATCGCCTCGATGCTGAGATCGCTCGTGTCACCGCTGCGATGGTCTCCGTAGGGTTGCTCGCGCGCAGCGGTGAGTCGATCACACGCCCGCTGGAAGGGAGCGCGGCCGAGGCGCAATTCCGCATCTGTGCTGAGATCGTGGAGCCATTTCTCGAGCACTACTATCTGTGCATGATTCATTTGCTCGAGCACGGCTCGGGCGTGCTCGATAAGTCCGAGGTCGTGCAGCAGTGCGCGGATGCCGCCGAGCAGCTAGCCATGTTGTACACGCTGAGTTCGCCCGACTTGTTCCAAGCCGCATTGTTCGAGAATCTCATTGAGGCGCTGCTCAGCCAAGGACTCGTCGAGCAGGATGCGGAAGGGAGATTGTGCTTCGGCTCGTCTCTGGGGCTCGTCGCCGAGGATCTCGGTCTCGTCCTGCGCCCCCGTCTGCGCCAGACGCTTCGGCATTTCGCGGGCGCCGCAACGACAACTCCCATCAGTGCCGCCGGCGAGGACGGCACGCCGTAGATACGGTCCGCCGAGCGCGGTTAGGCGTTCAAGTCCGGAATCCGGTCGCTCTCCAGCTGGCTAATCATGTCCTTGATCATGAGCTTCCGCTTTTTCAGGCGGCGCAGCATGATCTGATCCACATGTGGATCGACGACTAACCGGGAGATGACCTGATCCAGGTCCTGGTGCTCTATCCGCAGCTCTTTGAGCCGCTCGACTGACCTAAAGGCTTGTATTTCTATTTTCTCTACCACGTCTCACTAGGAACGGCTGATAACCAATCGCGGCCGCTGTCGCCAACTGCCAGAAAATGAGGATTGAGCAAGGACCCTTTCGTGTTGTACCTCAATTCCCGACCATCAAGACTTATCATACTTCCACCCGCACTTTCAAGGACGGCCTGTGCGGCGGCCGTGTCCCACTCCGATGTCGGACCGAGGCGCGGGTATAAGTCCGCCTGGCCGTCGGCAACTAGGCAAATTTTTAGCGAGCTGCCCATCGGTTTGAGCTCGTGCGGGCCCAACCGCTCGAGGTAGGTCGCCAGCGCACCGCTAGGGTGGCTACGGCTGCCGACGATGCGCAGCTGCCCGTCACGGGCGGGCGCCGTCGTGATCGGCTCTGCTGGGTTGTTGCCGCGCCGGCGCCAGGCCCCGGCTGCGGTCGCGCCAACGTACTCGAGATCGAGCGCAGGTGCGCGCACGATGCCGAGGACGGCACGATGATCCTCGATCAGGGCGATATTTACGGTGAACTCGCCGTTGCGCTTGACGAACTCCTTGGTGCCGTCGAGTGGGTCGACGAGCCAGTAGCGGCGCCAGTCCAGGCGGTTCGCCAGCTCCTGCGGCGGCGATTCTTCGGACAATAATGGTAGGCGCGGCTCGAGTCCGGCCAGGCCCGCGCAGATAATCTCGTGCGAGGCGCGATCAGCGGCCGTGAGCGGCGAGTTGTCTTCTTTGTGCTCGACCTCGAAAGCCGTCTCATAGATTTCCATAATTGCCTTGCCGGCGCGCTCGGCGAGGGTTCTGAGTGGATCAATGAGTCGTTCTTGCGCAGCGGCGCCGGTAAAATCCATGCGTTGAAGTCCAGCTTGTTTTTTGAAACCTATGATAGCTTTCTCATGATGCCTGACTCGGATCGATCGCGCCGTGAAGAGCCCCTCGTTCTGTGGGACGAGATCGATACCGTGCTCGTCGACATGGATGGCACGCTACTGGACTTGGCCTTCGACAATTTTTTCTGGCTCGAGCTTGTGCCTCAACACTATGCGGCTCGGCATCGCCTCGCGGAGGCGGATGCCAAAGCCGTGCTCCAGCGAGCCTACCGGGCGCTCGAAGGCCGGCTTGCGTGGTACTGCATCGATCACTGGACCGATACGCTGGATCTGGACCTGCGCGCGCTGAAGTGGGCACATCGTGAGCGTATTCGCTATCTGCCAGGCGCGACGGAGTTTCTCGCGGCGGTTCGCGCCCGTGGGAAACAGCTCACGTTGGTGACCAACGCCCACCGGGCCGTCCTGGCAGTGAAAACCGATCACACCGGCCTGGATCGCGAGGTCGACGAGCTCGTGTCGTCGCACGATTTCGATGCGCCGAAGGAAAGCGCGGAGTTTTGGCAACGATTCTCGGAACAGGGCCGCTTCGATCCGCGACGGACGCTGCTTGTTGAGGACAGCCTGAGTGTGTTGACGGCTGCACGCGCGTTCGGTTTGGAATTCACGCTTGCAATCAGGCGGCCGGATTCGAGCCAACCCGCTCGAGATATCACGGAATTCCCATCCGTCGACGGCGTGCACGCGCTCGCGGACTAGCGGTTTGGCCGTTGATCCCTGCGTCGGCGCGGCTTGCCGTCGCCCGATCTGGTCCCGCCGCCCTTGGATCGAGGGCCGTGCTTTGGTGGGCGCCGCGGCGGTCGGTCGATTTGCGCCAGCGATTCCGGCTCGATCCGCTCGACGGGAATCCGCCGGCCAATGAATGCCTCGATATCCGGCAAAGAAACCGCGTACTGCTCGCAGCCGAAGCTGATCGCATCGCCCGAGGCGCCGGCGCGCGCCGTGCGGCCGATTCGGTGGACGTAGTCTTCTGCGTCCTGGGGCAGATCGTAGTTGATGACGTGGCTCACGTCGGGGACGTGCAAGCCGCGGGAGGCGACGTCAGTGCCGATGAGGACGGGCAGGTCGCCGGCAACGAACTCTTTGAGCATTCTCAGACGCTTGTTCTGGGGAACGTCGCCGGAGATCGCGCGCGCGTGGATACCGTTGTGCTCGAGATAGGCTTGCAGGCGATCGGCCTCACGCCTTGTGTTGACGAAGACCATAGTGCGGCGGGCATCCATTTTTCTCAACAGCGAGACGAGCAGCGGGATCTTTTCCTCGTTCGACGGGAAGTAGATGCTCTGACGCACGCGATCGACCGTCATCTTGTCGGGCTCGATGCGAATGAGCTCCGGGTCGTTCATGTGCTCGTAGGCGAGCTCGAGAACACGGTGCGAGAGTGTTGCCGAAAATAGTAGGTTGAGCCGTCTGTTTGCTTCCGGCAGGCGTCTGAGTACGTAGCGGATGTCCTTGATGAAGCCGAGGTCGAACATGCGATCGGCTTCGTCGAGCACCAGGACTTCGACGTGACGAAACGTGAAGACTTTTTGCTTCTGAAAGTCGATGGTTCGGCCTGGTGTGCCAATCAGGATATCCACGCCCTCGGCGAGATGCTGACGTTGTTTGTCGTAATCCGTGCCACCAAAGGCCAGACCGAGCCGATACGGAAGGAATTTGCCGAGCTCGACGGCATCAGCATGGATCTGGACGGCGAGCTCGCGCGTCGGCGCGAGAATCAACGCCCTCGGCCCGGGTCGCCTCTCCGACTCCGATGCGTGCCGTTCGAGTTGACAGAATAGCGCGATCAGGAAAGCGGCCGTTTTGCCCGTTCCGGTCTGCGCCTGTCCGGCGACGTCACGCCCTTCGAGCGCGATGGGCAGCGTCTTGGCTTGGATAGGGGTACAGCGGCTGAACCCCGCGGCCTCAATGCCCTTGAGCAGCGCTTCAGGTAGCTCGAGGCGCCGAAACTCGAGGTCGCTCAGGTGGCTGTGGTTTTCCGATTCTGTCTCAGAGTCCGGAGTTAATACTTGCAAATTGCGTTCTCACCGGTTCAAAATAGGCCAAGCTAGGCGAAAAGATTCGCTCCCCCTAGATTTCCATTGCGTTCCCACGAGTCTCGTAAGGAAGCATTCAGCAGCGGCATTGTGCCTGACCGGGCTCGCGGCGTCACTTAACGACAGATAACCGCACCGGCGCCAACTACCCAGAGCGCCGGGTGCCGGCAACACACAGAGCATGATTTTCGGAGGAACTATTCGGTGAGTGATCACATCGTACAAGTTAGCGACGGAAGTTTTGAGGCGGACGTATTGAATGCAGATCGCCCGGTGCTCATCGACTTCTGGGCAGAATGGTGCGGACCGTGCAAGATGATTGCGCCGATCCTCGAGGGAATCGCCGAGGATTACAAAGATCGTCTGCAGATTGCGAAACTGAATGTCGATGACAATCCGCAGACCGCCATGCGCTTTGGCGTCAGGAGCATTCCAACGCTACTGCTCTTCAAGGAAGGGTCGGTCGCGGGACAGAAGGTAGGCGCTCTGTCGAAATCTCAGCTAGAAGCTTTTCTCGATCCGCTCGTCGGCTCCTCGGAGAGTTGAGAGCACCTTGATTCACATCTAATGCTTGGTAAGCATCCGTGAGGGGATACTTGGGTAATTCAGCAAGAGTTCGGGCCAAGAATGGCTCGCAACGGCCGCGGGACGGCAACACAAAGAAACGCTCTTCGCGGCGTAAGCGACCGCCGCGCGAGGAATTTCCCGACGACGAGGATCTCGAGTTGATCCCGGCGGAGGAGCTCGAGCAGACAAAGAGCGCGATGAACCTGACCGAGCTCAAGAACATGCCGGCGTCGGAGCTCGTCGAGCTGGCTCAGTCCATGGGACTGGAGAACCTCGCGCGCTCGCGCAAGCAGGACATCATTTTCTCGATTCTCAAGGAACACGCCAAGGCTGGAGAAAACATCTTCGGCGAGGGCATCCTGGAGATTCTTCAGGACGGCTTCGGGTTCTTGCGCTCTCCGGACAGCTCCTATCTCGCAGGTCCCGATGACATCTATGTTTCGCCGAGCCAGATCCGGCGCTTCAGCCTGCGAACCGGTGACACAGTCTCGGGCCTAATCCGCCCGCCGAAGGACGGCGAGCGCTATTTCGCATTGCTCAAGGTCGGGCAGATCAACCACGATTCGCCCGAGGAGGCCAGAAGCAAGGTCTTATTCGAGAATCTGACGCCGTTATTCCCGCGTGAGCGCTTCACGCTCGAGCAAGGCAACGGCAGTACAGAGGATCTGACGGCGCGCATCATCGATATGGTCTCGCCGGTCGGTAAGGGCCAGCGTGGGCTGATCGTCTCACCGCCGAAGGCCGGTAAGACGATGCTGCTGCAGAACATCGCAACGTCGATTGCAGCAAACCATCCTGAGAGCATTCTCATCGTGCTGCTCATCGACGAGCGGCCAGAGGAAGTAACGGAGATGGAGCGCACAGTGCGCGGCGAGGTCGTCTCGAGCACGTTCGACGAGCCGGCAACGCGCCACGTCCAAGTCGCGGAGATGGTGATCGAGAAGGCTAAGCGCCTGACAGAGCACAAGCGCGACGTCGTGATTCTGTTGGATTCGATCACGCGGCTCGCACGTGCCTACAACACGGTTGTGCCGTCGTCCGGCAAAGTTCTGACTGGCGGTGTCGATGCGAACGCCCTGCAGCGGCCGAAGCGGTTCTTCGGCGCGGCGCGCAATATCGAGGAGGGCGGCAGCCTGACGATCATCGCTACGGCGCTAATCGACACGGGTTCGAAGATGGACGAGGTCATCTACGAGGAGTTCAAGGGCACCGGTAACTCTGAAATGCATCTCGACCGACGTATCGCAGAGAAACGAATTTTCCCGGCCATCAACATCAATCGGTCTGGTACGCGCAAAGAGGAGCTGCTCATCGAACCCGAGGAGCTTCAAAAGATCTGGGTGCTGCGTAAGGTATTGCACCCGATGGACGAGCTCGCAGCGATCGAGTTCCTGCTCAGCAAGCTGCAGGATACGAAGACCAACGCGCAGTTCTTCGAATCGATGAAGCGCTGAAGACCTCGCAGCCAGAATAATTCTGGTTCGAGCTTGTTCCGGACGAATCCGGACACTTCCCCGGTTCTGGGAATCGCGTTGAGGTTCGGCTCACAATGCGCGCGCACCGACTGACTACGCGGCGCAGGCCTGAGCGCTTATCAGGCAGAGACTAGTCCGACTCGGCTCGAGCTGAGCGCTCTCGGGCAATGGCGCGGTAGCCGATGTCCGTTCTATAAAAAGCCCCGTCCCAGCGAATCGTACTCGTGGCCTCGTAGGCGCGCTGCTGCGCAGCCGTGACGGTATCGCCAAGCGCAACGGCACACAGCACACGACCGCCGTCGGTCACGACACGGCTGTCGTCATTGCGCGTTCCGGCGTGAAAGACCTTGACGGCTTCGCCGAGATCTTCGTCGAGCCCATAGATCTCGATGCCTTTGGCGTAACTGCCAGGGTAACCCCCGCTCGCCATGACGACGCCGAGCGCTGCGCGCGGATCCCAAGCGACGGTTGCCTGAGCGAGTGTTCCATCGAAGCTACGCAAACAGAGTTCGACAAGATCGGAGCGCAGTCGCATCAGAATCGGTTGCGTCTCCGGATCGCCGAAACGGCAGTTGAACTCGAGGACCTTCGGCACGCCGTCGGCGTCGATCATGAGCCCTGCATAGAGAAAGCCGCGATACCTAACGCCATCTGCCGCCAGCCCCTGGACCGTTGGTAGCATGACCTCGCGCATGATGCGCTCATGCATTGCCTCGGTGACGACCGGGGCCGGCGAATAGGCGCCCATGCCGCCCGTATTCGGGCCTTTGTCGCCGTCGTCGCGCGCCTTGTGGTCTTGGGAGCTCGCGAGCGGGACGATGTCGGTACCGTCTACCATCGCGATGAAGCTTGCTTCCTCGCCTTGGAGGAACTCCTCGACGACGACTCTGGCGCCGGCGTCGCCGAATGCGCGCTGCTCGAGCATCGTCGTCACAGTCGCCTCTGCCTCGGCTACGGTTCGTGCAATGACGACGCCCTTGCCTGCGGCGAGGCCGTCAGCCTTAACGACGATTGGCGCGCCTTGTGCGCGCACGTACGCCAGCGCGGGCTCGAGTGAGTCGAACGCGGCATAGGCGGCCGTTGGAATCGCGTGGCGAGCCAGAAAATCTTTCGTGAAGGCCTTCGAGCCCTCGAGGCGTGCGGCAGCCGCAAGCGGACCGAAGCATTTGAGGCCCTGTGCGTCGAACCGGTCCACGATTCCGTCGACGAGCGGCTGCTCTGGGCCGACGATCGTCAGGTCTACATCTTCGTCTCGCGCGAGTCGGAGGAGCGCGTCGATGTCCTCGGCCTCGACGGGCACGTTTCTCACGTTCGGCTCTCGTCGCGTGCCGGCGTTGCCCGGGGCGACGAGAACCTCCCGGACCCGCGGCGACTGCGCGACTTTCCATGCGAGGGCGTGCTCGCGGCCGCCGCCGCCGACGATGAGCACTTTCATTAGACCTACCCCGTCGAGTTAGTGTCTGAAATGACGCATATGCGTGAACATCATCGCGAGACCGTGCTCGTCGGCAGCCTCAACGACCTCCTGATCGCGTATCGAGCCCCCCGGTTGGATGATGGCCGTAATGCCGTTCTCGGCAGCTGTGTCGATACTGTCGCGAAACGGGAAGAAAGCATCCGACGCCATGACCGCGCCGCGCAGATCCAGTCCTTCGTCAGCGGCCTTGAGCGCGCCGATGCGTGCGCTGACGACACGGCTCATCTGGCCCGCGCCAATGCCGACCGTCTGACCGCCTTTTGCGTAGATGATCGCGTTGGATTTCACGTACTTGGCAACGATCCAGGCGAACCGCAGATCCTCGAGCTCCGCGTCAGTGGGCTGCCGCCTCGAAACGATGTCCACCTCGACGTCGGCAAGCGTTCCAACGTCGCGCTGCTGAACGAGTAAGCCTGCTTCGACGGTCTTCAGATCCCAGCTCCGAGTCGTCGCCGTACTTATTCTCTCGGGTGATCCCGTTTCGAGCACTCTACAGTTCTTTTTCTGTTTGAGCGCGGCTCTCGCGCCATCTTCGATTTCGGGTGCGATGACGACGTCGACGAGCTGCTGGTCGACGATAGCGGCCGCCGTGGCTTCGTCGAGCGGCCGGTTAAACGCGATGATCCCGCCGAACGCGGATGTCGGATCGGTGCGGTAAGCGCGTTGGTAGGCCTCCAGAGGCGTCGCCGCGATTGCAACACCGCAGGGGTTCGCGTGCTTGACGATGACGCAGGCGGTCTCGTCGAACGCTTTCACGCACTGCAGCGCTGCGTCCGCATCGGCGAGATTGTTGTACGACAAGGGCTTGCCCTGCAATTGTGTCGCGCCGGCGATCGTGCCTGGCGTGTCGGCGTGGCGATAGAAGGCTGCCTGCTGGTGAGGATTCTCCCCGTACCGCAGCGTCTGTGCGCGCTTCCAGCCGAGCACGAGTGAATCTGGAAACAGCTCCTCGGACCTGTACTGTCCGTGCAGAAAGCTACTGATCGCTGCGTCGTAGCTGGCGGTGTGCGCGAAGGCTTTGACGGCGAGCTGCTCGCGCAGCGCGGCCGGTTCGTCAGACGTTAGCCCGTCGACGACGCGTTCGTAGTCGCTCGGATCGACGACGACGAGGACGCGCGCATGATTCTTCGCCGCGGCGCGTAGCATCGCCGGCCCACCAATATCTATATTCTCGATGGCGTCATCTAGCGTGCACTCGCTGCGCGCGATCGTCGCTTCGAATGGGTAGAGATTGACTGCGAGCACGTCGATCCAGCCGATTCCATGCTCGTTCATGACACGATCGTCCGTGCCACGCCGTGCGAGCAGTCCGCCGTGGATCGCGGGATGCAGCGTCTTAACGCGCCCGCCCATGACTTCGGGAAACCCCGTCACCGAGGAGACGTCGGTCACATCGATGCCGGCCTCGCGCAGGACCGCAGCGCTGCCACCCGTCGAGAGAATCTCGAACGCGAGTGCCTTGAGCTGCCTTGCGAAATCGACGAGCCCGGTTTTGTCCGAAACGCTGAGTAATGCTCGACGCGGTTGGTCAGACGTCCGGCTCATGCATCGAGGAGCTTGTAGGCAATGAGCTTCTTGCGCAACGTTCCACGATTGATACCGAGGATCTCGGCTGCCTGGCATTGATTGCCGCCGGCGTACTCCATGACCGTCTTGAACAGCGGCTTCTCGACTTCGCCCATGACGAGCTTATAGAGGTCCGCCGGCCGGTGGCCGTTCAGACTTGCCAGGTATCTGCGCAGGGCGTTGTCGGTCAGGGCGCTAAGCGGCTGATTCTTTACACCCATCACCGGCTTGCCGGTTGCAGACTTTTTCTTCTTCTTTTTCTTTGAGGTTTTTTTGCTGCTTGCCGTTTTCGCCACTGCGTTCTCCCCTTGAACGCTCACGCTCGGCCTCGGCCTCGCGTGCAATCTTGTAAAAAAACTCCTGAGTCAGCCGCAGCTGCTCTCGGGCCGTCTCAACCGCCATGACGTGCTCGCGAAAGCAACGCCCCCCTTCCTGATGTTGTGAATACCAGGATAAATGCTTTCGACTAACGCGAACGCCCGTTGACTCGCCGTAAAAGGAGTACAGACCGTCGAGGTGTTCGAGAATAATATCACGGACGAAAAACAAAGAAAGATTTTCGTCGCGCGTCGATGCAGCGATAAGTTGTGAACCAATGTCGGAGAAGATCCATGGCCTGCCGCGCGCGGCGCGGCCGATCATGACACCGTCGGCGCCCGTATACTCGAGAACGTCACGCGCCTTCGCGGCAGAGTCGATATCACCGTTAGCGATAACCGGAATGCTGATCGCTCGCTTGATTTTTCGGATCGTGTCGTATTCTGCGTGACCACCGAATTTGCACGCGCGCGTCCTCCCGTGCACGGTCAGCGCTGCGATGCCCTGTTCTTCGGCAATGCGGGCGATCTCGACGCCATTTCGCCGTTCGGGTGACCAACCCGTCCTGATCTTCGCTGTGACCGGAACGCTGACACGTTCGACGACACGGCGGAAGATGCGCGCGATCAGCGGCGGGTCATTCAGGAGCGCAGACCCGGCAAGTCGGCGACACACCTTCTTGGCTGGACAGCCGAGATTGATGTCGATTGCAGCAGCGCCGAGTTGCTCTGCACGCGCTGCGGCCTCGGCAAGCATCGCCGGATCGTAGCCGGCGATCTGCACGATCTGGGTTGTACGATTGCCCCAACGGCGTAAGCGATATCTCGATTTCTTGCTATTCCACAGGCCGACGTCGGCGCTGACCATCTCGCTCGGCGTCAATCCAGCACCGAGGCGCGCGCAGAGCTCGCGAAACGGCGGATCGGAGATGCCGGCCATCGGCGCGAGCGCAATGTTATTGCTGAATTGTAGATTACCGATGCGCACGGGAGATGAGTGGGCTCTCGGCGCGCTTGCTACTTGAACACAAGTTGGGACGCGCAGCTCAACTGGCCTACGCCACGCTGGACACAAACATCGAGCTCGAAGCCGTACGCGTCTTCGCCGGGGTCGACGATGGCGAGATCTGCCGGCACAGTGACGCCGGCGATCATGGGATCGCTGAAGTCGGCATCGGGCTGCAGATACTCGACCGGCTCGAACACTCGACTGCCAACAACGGCCTCCCAGCGATCTTTGAGCTCCAGATGAATGAGTGGATACGGTTGTGTGCGCGGGCCGTTGTTGCGAATCTGAGCAGTAATTCGCAGGTTGCCGAGACCGGCTTCGGTCGCGACCCAATTGAGAATCTCATATTGGTCGAGATCCCACTCCGGCACGAGCTCTGCACCGAACAAGCCGTAGGCGCCCTGCACAAGCGGCCCGACGAGGTGCTGGCCGGCGAGTGGCGTGCGAAAATGGTGAACGACCTGGAATACGAGCACGAAGGCCAAGGCGGCGGAGCCAACGGCCCAGAGGCGTAATCGCTTGTCGCCGGCCGATTGCGTCGGTAGCCCGGCCTCGAGCGCTGCGACGAGATCGGGGTCTGGATCGGCCGACAGCGTGGCATCGACCTGCTCCGCGCTGATATCCAGTTCCGCGCCGAGCAGAGCAGACGCTTCGGCGTCGGTCGGCGCCTCGCCTACCGGCGCGTTCATATCCAGTGCGGACTCGAGTTCGCCGACGGCAACGCGCTCGTTGCCGGCGTCCTCCTCGGTCGACATCTCGATCTCGGTCCATGACTCGGTCGCGGCAGGATCACCGACGTCCCAAAGATCTACGGCGTCAGGCTCCGCTTCCTCCTCGCGAGGTTCCGGGTCGCCATCGCTGGCGTCCTCCCCGGCGCCGGCTTGCGCCTCGGTGGACTTTTCGATCTCATTCATCAACAGCGCCCAGTCGTCGGTCGGCACGTCGAACTCAAGCTTGTCGGACGAGTCGCTGGCCGCAGCCGAATCCACACGCTCGGGTTGCTGCTCGGGTGTGAGCGCCTCCAACTCAGCGTCTTCTTCGAACGCGAGCGGGCTATCGAAAGCTTCGGCATCCCTCGCCGGGCCCCGTTCGGTTGCCGCTCGCGTCTCGACGATCGGTATGTGAGGATCGCCGTCTTCGGTATCGAGCTGCGCGTCGATATCCGCGAGTTCGTCGTCTGTATGCTGCAACGGTGAATCCGCTACGGTGGCTTCCGGCTCGTGCTCGGGCTCGGTAGTCGGAACCTCGTCGAGTCCGGGGCTCGCGATCTCTTCTATTCCCGCGAGCTCCCGCGTCTGCATCGTTGGCGACAGGAACTCGTCGTCCGTTTGCAGGTCGTTCTGGAGTGTGTCCTGCTGCAGGCCCGAGAAAGCGCTGAAGACCGTAGCGCAACTTCCACAGCGCACGGCTCCGTTAGCCACGCGCAGCGTATCTGCCGTGATCCGGAATGTTGTCTGACAGCCTGGGCAGCGGGTAAACAGCATACTCGCCGAAAAAATGCGTCTATATCAGTAGCGCATTCTAGCTCGTCCAGCGCATAGGCGCGCGGCCGATAACGACCCGCGGACCGTTTCTCAGGATTTGCGACCCCGGGCGACGAGACATACCCATCCGTCGAGCTCGCGCTCGTCGAGTTCGGAGAAGTGCGCGGCGTACGCCTCGTGGATCTCTTCGCGTTGCTCGGCGAGAACGCCGCTGAGCACGGCGATCCCGGCGTCACCGAGCAGCTCGGCGAACCGCGGCGCGAGCTCGATGAGCGGGCGAGCCAGGATATTGGCGAGCACGACGTCGACTTCGATCGCCGGTAAACGGTCCGGACTGCCAATCCAGAGATCGTCGCCGACCGCGTTGAGCGTCGAGTTGGCTGCGGTCGCTTCGAGCGCTTGAGGCTCGATGTCGACAGCCCAGGCCCGATTGGCGCCGAGCCGCAGTGCGGCGATCGCGAGGATCCCGGAGCCGCAGCCGTAATCGAGTATCGTAGCGTCGGGCGTGAGCTCTGCATCGAGCCACTCGAGGCACAGCCGCGTCGTTGCGTGCTCGCCCGTGCCGAAGCCGAGCCCGCGATTGAGTCGCACGGTAATGCGTCCAGCATGCAGGCGCGAATCCTGAGCCGACGTGATCAGGAGTCGGCGCCCGATACGCTGCTCACGCGGCGTGGCGCTCAGCGCGTCTATCCAGGCGGCATCGTCGAGAGTTTCTGTCACTACAGAGATGCCCGTGCCGAGGCTGTCCTCCAGGACTTGTGAAACGCGATGAAGATCGACATCAGCGGCAAACAGCGCCCGAATTCGCGTGACGGGCCAAACGGGGGTCGTCCCAGGGTCCGGCTCGATAATTTCGTCCGGCCCGGCCCCGAGCAGCGTCACGCTGGCGGCTCCGAGCAGCTCGAGCAAGGCTTCGGCCTGCGGCAGATGAGGCGCCGGCAGTTGCAGCTCGAGCTGTTGCCAGGCCACGCCTATTTGAGCCCGAGGCGTTTTTCCAGGTAGTGGATGTCGGTGCCGCCGGTCTTGAACGCACCGTGCTGGAAGATTTCTTGATGCAGCGCAACGTTCGTGCGAATGCCTTCGACGACGATCTCGCTCAGGGCCGTCGTCATTCGGGCGATTGCCGAGCCGCGGTTCTCACCATGTGCGATGAGCTTACCGATCAGAGAGTCGTAGTGCGGTGGTACTGCGTAGCCGCTGTAGACATGACTGTCCGTTCGGATACCCGGCCCACCCGGCGCATGCCAGAGCTGGACGGTGCCTGGTGAGGGCATAAAGGTTTTCGGATCCTCGGCATTGATCCTGCACTCGATTGCGTGTCCCCACCAACGAATGTCGCCCTGCGACCACGGCAGCGGCTCACCGGCGGCGATCAGAAGCTGCGTCTTGACGATGTCGCAGCCGGTCACCATCTCGGTGACGGGATGCTCGACCTGGACGCGGGTATTCATTTCGATGAAGTAGAACTCACCGTTTTCGTAGAGGAACTCGAACGTGCCCGCGCCCCGGTAGCCGATATCAACGCAGGCCTGAGCACAGCGCTCGCCGATGGTCCGGCGAACGTCGTCCGAGATGCCTGGCGCCGGCGCTTCCTCCACGACTTTCTGATGTCTGCGCTGCATCGAGCAGTCCCGCTCGCCGAGATGGATCGCGTTGCCGTGATTGTCGGCGAGGACCTGGAATTCGACGTGACGCGGGGTCTCGAGGAATTTCTCCATGTAGACCTGATCGTTGGCGAACGCTGACAGTGCCTCGCTTTTCGTGATTGCGATCGCGTTGAGTAGCGAGGCCTCGCTATGGACGACACGCATGCCGCGTCCGCCGCCGCCGCCTGCGGCCTTGATGATCACGGGATAGCCGATCTCGCGCGCGATGCGCAGGTTCTCGTCGCCGTCGTCGGATAGCGGACCGTCGGAACCGGGCACGCAGGACACGCCCGATTGCTTCATTGCCCGGATTGCGGAGACTTTGTCCCCCATGAGCCGGATCGTTTCAGGCAATGGGCCGATGAATACGAATCCACTTTCCACGACGCGCTCTGCGAAGTCGGCGTTCTCGGAAAGAAATCCATAGCCGGGATGAATCGCGATCGCATCCGTGACTTCGGCGGCTGCAATCAGCGCGGGCATGTTGAGATAACTCTGGGCCGAAGGCGGCGGCCCGATGCAGACGGTCTCGTCGGCCAGAAGCACGTGCTTCAGAGTCGCATCGGCCGTCGAGTGCACGGCGACGGTCTTGATGCCGAGCTCTCTGCAAGCTCTGAAGATCCGCAGAGCGATTTCCCCGCGGTTGGCGATGAGAACTTTATCGAGCATCGGTGCTTGGAAAAAGGATCGTTAGTCTTCGATGATGAACAGTACCTGGTCGAACTCGACGGGCTCGCCGTTGTCGGCCAGGATGCTCACGACCCGACCGGAGTGCGTAGCCTCGATCTGGTTCATCATTTTCATCGCCTCGATGATGCACAGCGTGTCGCCGACCTGGATCTGTGAGCCGATCTCGACGAACGGTTTTGCGCCCGGTGCCGGCGCGGCGTAGTACGTTCCCACCATCGGTGCTTTGACCTCGTGGCCCCTGCTCGGCGCCTCGGCTACAGCCGATTCAGCTGCGGCAGCCTGCCCGGGGGTCGCGGCCGGAAGGGGCATCGCGCCCACGGCGGGCACGCCGACGACCGGGGCATGCTGTGAGTAGCGGCTGATGCGGACCGATTCCTCGCCTTCCGAGATCTCGATCTCGGCGATCCCGGATTCTTCTAGAAGCTCGATGAGTTTTTTTACTTTTCTGATATCCACTCCGAGTCCTCACTTGGCCAAGTGACGTTCGGCTGCGGTCAAGGCGAGCTCGTAGCTCGTGACGCCGAAGCCGGTGATGGTGCCGACGGCGATGTCGGCAAAAAACGAACGCTGACGGAAGTCCTCTCTCGCGGCGACGTTGGACAGATGCACTTCGATGAACGGGATGCCGACGGCGAGCAGCGCATCGCGGAGCACGACGCTCGTATGTGTGAACGCCGCAGGATTGAAAAGGATGAGGTCGATATGCTCATCGCCCGCGGCGTGGATACGTTTGACGAGCTCGTGCTCGGCATCGCTCTGGAAGCAGGCGAGGGTATGGCCGCGCTCGGTCGCGAGCGTGCCGAGACGCGTCTCGATGTCGTCGAGCGTCGTGCTGCCGTAGAGCTCCGGTTCCCGCTGGCCGAGCAGGCTCAGGTTCGGGCCGTTGAGCAGAAGAAAATGGGACATGACGTAAGATAGCGGCTCGTTTGCGGCTATTTTACATATTTTCGCCGCAGATCGCGGCATTTCTTTCTCGGATCATGAGCAGGCCGGCACTTCGCCGGCCTGCGGCTGCGCTCAGATACGCCCGTCGATACGCGCGCGCGCGCGTTCCAGATCGATCCTGCCCGCGCCGAGATCCTCGAGCACGGCGGCGAGATTCTCGAGATGCTCGGTGTGGAGCTCTCCAGTGTGGACCCCGAGGATGTTGGCGTCGTGATCTGTGAACACCGTAAATGGCAGTGCGAAGACCTCGACGCCGAATGATGCCGCAGCATCCATACCTTCTGCCTGCCCGACGAGCACGGGATAGTTGAACGCCAGGTCCTCGGCGAACGCCGCGACGGGCTGAGGCCGATCGACCGCGATGCCTACGACGGTAACGCCGTTGGCCCGCTGCGTTTCCTGAAAGTCCTTGAGTAGCGGGATCTCACGCAAACACGGTGCGCACCACGTTGCCCAGAAGTTGATGATGAGCGCTTGATCGGGCCAGGAGCGAATCGACTGCTGTTCACCCGACAGGTTCGCGAGCGTGAAGTCGGGTAGCGTCTGGGCGGCTTCGACCGCCGTCGGCGCATCGGTGGTCGCGGTCGGCCCGGCTTGTGCGGCTGCGTCGGGTTCGGCGAGCATTGTTCGATACGCAACATAGCCCCCTACCGTGAGCACGCCTGCGACGGCCACGATGACAGCCGATGTTTTCATTGAGTCTCCCCTATGCGCTGGTTAAAGCGCCGCAAACCGGCGAGCGTGCGCGCTGAAATCTTCAGCATCGAAAAAGCCGACGAGCTCGTATTCATCGCGTATCTGTCCATTGCGGTCGAAGAATGCGTAGATCGGCGGCCCATAGGTCTCAAAATAGCGCAACATCGCCTTGTCGTCATCGTCGTTCTCGGTCACATCGACTCGGAGCAGCGTAAATGGGTCATAAGCGGCGACGACGCTCGGATCCGGGAACGTGTAGTGCTCCATCTCTTTGCAGGAAATGCACCACTCGGCCGTAAGGTCGACCATGACCGGCCTGCCCGCCGCGGTCGCTTGGGCTACCGCAGCCTCGAGCTCGGCAACGGTCTCGATATCGATGAACTCCAGGCCCGTCACGGGCGTGGCCTGCTGGCCGACTGCGCCGCCGAAGGCTCCGAGCTGCACCGGCCGCAGCGGGTTTGTGCCGCCGAGCGAAGCGCCAATGAGCATGAGCGCACCGTAGAGGCAGGCGAGCACGCCGACACCTTTACGCAGCCGCTGTGACCCGGACGGACCTTCGGGCAGCGGCTCGAACGCGCCGAGAAAGACGCCGCTCAGGAATACCAGCAGCGCCCAAAGCACGAGGACCACGCTCCCCGGCAGCACGCGGTCCATCATCCAGATCGCCACAGCGATCATCATGACGCCGAATGCGCCCTTGACCATGTTCATCCACGGCCCGGCTTTCGGCAGCAATTTGCCTGCCGAAGCGCCGACGACGAGCAGCGGCGAGCCCATGCCCATGCTGAGCGCAAACAGCGCGCCGGCGCCACGTGGGACGTCGCCCGTCTGACCGATCACGGCAAGGGTTGCGATCAGCGGTGGTGCGACGCAGGTCGTTACGATGAGCGCCGACAGCACACCCATGACGGCGACGCCGAGGTAAGAGCCGGCGGACTGGCGGCCCGCGAGCGCCGACAGACGCGTCTGAATCGCGGCCGGCATCTGCATTTCGAAGGCGCCGAACATAGCCAGTGCCAGTAGAACGAACATGCCCGCAAACACAGTCAGTATCCACGGTTGCTGGAAGGTTGCCTGGACCTGTGCGCCGGCCACCGCCGCGATTGCGCCGCCGGCCGTGTAGGTCAGTGCCATGCCCATGACATAGGCAAGCGACAGCGTGAATCCGCGCATCGCCGTCGTCTCACGGCCTTGGCCTGCGATCATGCCGGACAGGATCGGCACCATTGGCAGCACGCACGGCGTAAACGCGAGCAGCAGACCGAAGCCATAGAACGTGCCGAGCACGAGCCACCATGATCCGTTGACGATAAGGTCTGCGAGTCGATCCTGTTCAGAGACCATCGGCTCCAGGGCCACCGGCATGTCGAACTCGCTCGTGGCGGGGATCGTTAGCGCCTGGACGCGTTCCATGGGCGGATAGCAGAGGCTGTCGAGCTTGCAGCCTTGCGCGGATGACGTCAGCTCAACTTGGACGGCATCGGGGGTCGCGCGCGAAAATGGAATTCTCGCTTCGACGTAGCCGAAGAAGACCATGACATTACCGAACTCGTAGTCGTCATGAGCAATGCCCTCGGGTAACTCCGCCGCGCCGAGTCCGATTGGACCGTCCACTGCGAAGTCGAACTTGTCGGCATACATGTAATACCCGGGCTCGATCGTCCAGCCGACGACGAGCTCGTTGGCTCCGTCGACCCGCGCGTTCATGACGAAGGCTTGTTCGGCCGGCAGCTGCTCGTCATTACTCGCTGCGTTGCCGGTCAGCAGTGTCGTCAGGGCCGAAGTGCCACTCGGCGCAGCCGCCGCTGGCAGCGCCACAGTTCGGTTCCAGTCCTGTGGCGGGTAGCACAGGCCGATATCGGCACAGCCCTGGACGGTCAGCAGCAGATTGAGCTCACTGGCGTCGGTCGTACGTTGGAAGGGAATCGGGATGTCGAGCCTATGGCGGTAGGTCTCGACGACGCCGAAGAACTCGTCCTCGTGGACCTCGCCATCGGGATAGGCCGGCTCGCCGAGTGCGATGCCCGTCGTATCGGTGTCGAAGTCGAAACGCTCGCGGTAGAGGTAGTAGCCCTCGGGCACGTCAAAGCGCACGAGGACCTCGTCCGCCGTCGCCTCGAGCGTGTACGGGAAAGCCTGCTCGGGCCGCAGGATCTCCTCCTGCTGGGCCACGGCCTGCTGGTCACAGGCAACCACGCTGGCCGCGATCAGAGCGGCGATCCCCAGAGTTCGCAGATGGATCAACAGATTGCGCATCGCGTTCGTTTACTCCTCAGCCACAGCCCTGGCGAGCCAGTCCAGATAGGCTGCCGATCCCGTCTCTACACGGACA
>JAOTTJ010000023.1 GCA_029864465.1 Gammaproteobacteria bacterium
GCCGCCACCCGCTGGGCTTCACCTTTCTATTCGCACCGCACTATCACCCGGCGATGAAAAACATCGGCCCAGTGCGTGCGGCTCTGGGCGTACGTACCGTTTTCAATATTCTCGGCCCGCTCGCAAACCCCGCCATGCCGCCGTTTCACGTCATCGGCGCCTACAGCGAGGAGATGGCCGAGCTCATGGCAGAGACGCTCGCGGGCATGGATGCCGAGCGCAGCTTCGTCATTCACGGCGCCCCAGGCTGGGACGAGGCGACACCCGTCGGCCCGTTTCTATGCTTCGACGTAAGGCCTGGTGAGGTCGAGCGCAGCGTACGCGACCCCAAGGATGCGGGGCTCGCACGCTGCACGGCAGAAGATCTTCTCGGTGGCGAGGCCGAGCTCAATGCCGAACGGCTGCGAGGGGCGCTTGCAGGAGAAGACACGCGAGCGCATCGCGATGCGCTCGCACTCGGCGCTGCCCTGGCGCTCGAGGTCACGGGTACCGCACCCGATCTGGGCAGCGGCGTCGAGATGGCTCGGGCGGCGATCGACGACGGCCGCGCTGCGGCTCTCGTCGCCGGCCTCGGCTCGGTCGGCACAGGAGCCTGAACGTGCCGGGCGCGCCGTTCCTGGATCGCATGGCCGCAGCATCACGACGACGTGTTGCAGCTGCCCGTGCGCGCGAGGCCGAGGGCGCGTTGCTCGCACGCGCTAGCGTCACCGAGGACCCGCCCGTGCTCACGCTCGATCGCTTCGACGTCATCGCCGAGCTGAAATTGCGCTCACCGGCCATGGGAACGCTTGCGCAGGCGGGCTTCGATCTCGACGGCCAAGTCGCGGCCTACGGGGCCGGTGGCGCCGCTGCCGTCTCCGTGCTGACAGAGCCAGACGAGTTCAAAGGTAGCCTCGAGCACCTCGAGCAGGCGGCCGCCCTGCTTCGCCCGCATCAGATCCCCGTCATGCGCAAGGATTTCCTGACGGATCCGTACCAGGTGCTCGAAGCCCGCGCGGCTGGCGCGGGCGGCGTGCTGGTCATCGCAGCGATGCTGACCGACGCGGAAATGGAGGCGCTCGTCGATTGTGCTCGAGACTGCGGCTTGTTCGTGCTGCTGGAGGCCTTCGACGAGACCGACCTCGAGCGCATCGGCGAGCTTGCCGCCATCAAGCCGGAGAACACCGATTCACCGCTGCTGGCCGGTGTGAACTCGCGCAACCTGCGAACGCTGGCCGTGGATTTCGCCCGCTTCGCGGCGCTCGCGCCATACTTGCCCAACGGCTTGCCGGCCGTGGCCGAAAGCGGCATCGAAACGGCAGCGCAGCTGCGCGAGGTCGCCGAGCTCGGCTACACCCTGGCCCTGGTGGGCTCGGCGCTCATGCGAGCAGGCTCGACCGTAGAGCGCCTCGGCAACTTCGTCGCGACGGGTCGCGAGCATGTGCGCGGAGCGACGCCGTGTTCGTGAAGATCTGTGGGCTCACGACGCTCGCGGCCGTGCAGGCCGCCGTCGACAACGGCGCCAATGCGGTCGGTTTCGTCTTCGCAGAGTCACCGCGGCGCACGCATCCCGAGGTCGCGAAATCCTTGTGTGCGCGGGTGCCTCCCGACGTCATTCGGGTCGCGGTGATGCGCCATCCGACCGCAGCCGAGTGGCAAGCCGTGCGCGACGTGTTCGAGCCGGACTGGCTGCAGACCGACGTAGCGGACCTTGCGAGTCTGGAGCTCGGCCGTAAGTGCGCAGCGTTGCCCGTCTATCGAAACGCACAGCCGGCCGACGAGTCGGATTGGCCCTCACCGATGCTGTTCGAGGGAATGTCGAGCGGCAGCGGGCAACCGGCGGACTGGCATCGCGCCGCGGCCATAGCCGCGCATACCGACCTGATCCTCGCCGGGGGCTTGAATGCGGCGAACGTGGCCGATGCGATTGCCACCGTTCGCCCCTGGGGCGTCGACGTATCGAGCGGGGTGGAGTCAAGCCCGGGGACGAAGGACCCCGACAAGATCGTCGAGTTTATCGCCCGCGTCCGGGCAACGGAGAAACATTGATGGCACAGCTTGATACTAGCGACGCGAGCGCCGTGCTGGCGGCCTTGATCGCCGGAGATCTGCCCGATAGTGATGGGCGCTTCGGCCCTTACGGCGGACGCTACATCCCCGAGACCCTCGTGCCGGCTGTCAGTCGGCTCACCGACGGCGTTGAACGGTTCCTGCACGACGAGGCCTTTCAGCGGCGTCTTGACGAGGAGCTGCGCGACTGGATCGGCCGACCCACAGCGCTGACCCACGTGCCGCGGCTGTCGGCGCGCTGGAATGCAGACGTCTGGCTCAAGCGCGAAGACCTTGCGCATACGGGTGCGCACAAGATCAATAATGCGATCGGCCAGGCCTTGCTCGCCCAAGCGCTCGGCGCAACTCGCATCGTGGCCGAGACCGGCGCGGGCCAGCACGGCGTCGCCTCGGCTGCAGCTTGCGCGCGGCTCGGACTACCGTGCGTTGTCTACATGGGCGAGATCGACGTCGCCCGCCAGGCACCGAACGTCGACCGCATGCGCCGGCTCGGAGCAGAGGTCGTGCCAGTCACCTCGGGTGACCGTACGCTGCGCGCAGCAATCGACGAGGCCATCCGGGACTGGGTCTCCGATCCGGTCGGGACCTACTATCTGCTCGGCTCGGCCGTGGGCCCACATCCGTACCCCTACCTTGTTCGCGAGCTGCAGAGCGTCATCGGCAAGGAAGCCCGCGCGCAAATGCTCGAGCGCGGCGGGCTACCGGACGCGGCCTTCGCCTGTGTCGGCGGCGGCTCGAACGCGATCGGCCTTTACCACGGATTTCTCGGCGATGAGACCGTGCGCCTCTACGGCGTCGAGGCCGGCGGGCGAGGCGACGCGCTCGGCGAGAACTCCGCAACACTCGCAGCCGGAAAACCCGGCGTCCTGCACGGCGCCTACTCCATTCTTCTATATGACGCCGATGGCCAGATTCAAGAAACGCACTCGGTCTCGGCCGGACTCGACTATCCGGGCGTCGGACCCGAGCATGCGCTGTTGCGCGACATCGGCCGCGTCGAATACGTCACGGCGAGCGACAACGAGGCCCTAGCCGCTGTCGATGAGCTGTGCGCAGCCGAGGGAATATTGCCGGCGCTCGAATCGGCTCACGCGCTCGCCGGCGCGCGGCGCTGGGCGCGGCAGAATCCGGGCACACGAATTCTCATCGGCCTCTCTGGTCGCGGTGACAAGGACATGCCGATCCTCGCGCAACACCCCATCGGCTCAACCGATGCCGACAAGGAGCACAGCGATGCTGCCGCGTGACGCATTGGCCGAGTCGCTGCGCGCGGCTGAAAAGCCGGCGCTTGTCGCCTTCGTAACGGCTGGCTTCCCCGAGCCCGATGGTTTCTTGAGGCTCCTTGCCGAGGTCGCCGCCGCCGCCGATGCCGTGGAAATCGGTGTGCCGTTCACGGACCCCATGGCCGATGGCGTCACGATTCAGCGGTCGAGTCAGGCGGCACTCTCGAACGGCGTCAGTCTGGGCTGGATCCTAGACCAGCTTGCTTCGCGCGACTTCGAGCTCGCCTCACCGATCCTGCTCATGAGCTACCTGAACCCGCTGCTGGCCTTCGGCTACGACGCGCTCGCCGCGCGCGCGGCCGAGGTCGGCGTCAGTGGTTTCATCGTTCCCGATCTTCCCTACGAGGAGAGCGCACCGCTGCGGACCGCTCTCGAGCCGCACGGTCTCGCGCTCGTGCAGCTCGTCACGCCGGCAACGCCACCTGATCGGCTGATCGCGCTCTGCCAGAGCAGCCAGGGTTTCGTCTACGCAGTGACGCGCACGGGAATCACCGGCGGTGCCGCGACGTTCCCACCTGAAGCCGCCGAGTATCTCGCCGCCGTCGGCGCCGCATCGGACTTGCCGGTCTGTGCCGGTTTCGGTGTTCGCGCCCGCGATCAGGTCGAGGAGATCGGCCAACATGCCGACGGCGTTATCGTCGGCTCCGCACTCATCGAAGCACTCGAGCGTGGCGACAGCGCTGCTGAGTTTCTCGCCGGGCTTCGCCCGCGATAACCGACTGCCAGAGCCGGAGCGATTGGCCGTGAAGCGCCTCACAAGCAACGAATCGATCGCCTATCTAGGCCATTTGAAGAACCTGCTCGAGCAATCGGGCGTTGGCTGCATCATCAAGAACGAGCAGCTCTCCGGCGGGCTCGGCGAGATCCCGTTTCTCGAATGCCTGCCGGAACTCTGGGTGATCAGAGATGCTCAGCTCGCCGAGGCCCAGTCGCTGCTCCAGGAGCTAGCGCAGTCTTCGCCCTCAGCGCCCGCATGGCGTTGCGCGGGCTGCGGGGAATCGAATGAGGGACAATTCGCCGCATGCTGGAACTGCGGGCGAGCCGATGAACGGGACACCTAGGTCCATCGCAAGGCTGCTCGACGTGCTGCTCGTGACCGTAACGCTCGGCGCGGTCGCCGTCTCGGCACTCGCAATGCTGGCGGAGTCGTTCTGGGTGCTCGAGCTACTGACACACTTCCGGCTGCAGTACCTCGTCGTGCAGCTGTCGCTGCTGCTCATCTGTTTGTGGGCTCGGCGTTGGCTTCTGCTCGCGACGCTCGTGCCTTTCACTGCAGTCAACGGCGCAGTCGTGGCGCCGTACTGGCCGCGCGAAACCGTCGTTGTCGCAGCACCGCATGCGATCGAGCTCATGACAGTGAATCTCTACGGCGGCAATCATGAGTATTCGAGATTCGTCGACGTCGTCGAGCGCGAGCGACCCGACGTGCTGCTGCTGCTCGAGTACAATTCGGCTTGGGGCTCGGCCCTGGTTCCCTTAGCGGCCGAGTACCCGCATCAGATCGTCGCCGAGCGCGAAGACTACTTCGGCATGGCACTTTTCTCGCGCGTTCCGCTTATCCGCGCAAGCGTAGTCGATCTGCTGGGTGTACCTGCGATCGACGCGAGGCTCGACCTCGGCGCGGACGCGGCGGCGCGAATCATCGGTGTGCATCTCAAGCCGCCGATGTCTGCGCTCGGGGCGAGCGAGCGCAACGCGCAAATCGATCTCGTCGGTAAACTCGCCGTAGAGGAATCCGGGCCGCTCATCGTCGCCGGGGACTTTAACGTGACCCCTTACTCTCCTGTGCTCGTCAACTGGCTCGAGCTTACCGAGCTTACGGACGCGCGACGCGGTCGCGGCTTCGGCGCGAGCTGGCCTTCCTCGCTCCCGGTCCTCGGCATTCCGATCGACCACGTCTTGATCAGCGAGGATTTTCTCGTCACCGCACATTACTATGGTCCGGCTTTCGGGTCGGACCATTACCCGGTAGTGACTCGACTATCTTTGAGAGGTGAACAGTGAGCGCGTCGAATCCGAAAAAACCTGAACTACCAACGGCCTGCCTGATCATCATCGGCAACGAGATTCTGTCCGGGAAAACGCGGGACGCAAATCTGCAATTTCTCGCGGAGGAGCTCGGCAAGCTCGGCGTAGAGCTAGCCGAGGCGCGCGTCATTGCGGATGTCGAAGCGAAGATCATCGAGACCGTCAACGAGCTGCGGGCGAAGTTCACCTATATCTTCACGACGGGCGGCATCGGCCCAACGCACGATGACATCACGGCGTTATCGATCGCTAAGGCCTTCGGACGGGAGCTCGTGCTCGATCAGACGGCCGTCGAGCGTATGACGCGCGGTAAGTTCGAGCTCAATGAGGCACGCCTGAAAATGGCGCACGTCCCCGAGGGCGCGACACTGATCGAAAATCCGAGCAGCTTCGCGCCCGGTTTCAAGATCGACAACGTCTACGTACTCGCTGGAATTCCGAGCGTCGCCCGGGCGATGTTCAGCACGCTGCTCGACGAGCTTAACGCCGGCGCTCCGATTCATTCGGCGAACGTCGACGTGTACCTCAAGGAGGGCGACATTGCGAAACCGCTCGAGGCGATAGCGCTGGAGTTCGCCGATCTCGACGTTGGCAGCTATCCGTTCTCGCGCGACGGCCGCTATGGCGCCAACCTCGTGGTACGCGGGACGGACGCCGATCGCGTAGCTGCAGCGATGACTGCGATCGTCAACACGATGACCGACGCCGCCGGCGCAGAGAACGTCGGCCAGCCCTGTTGAGATAGGTCAGACTTTAACCGCGAGGCGCGCTGCCAACAGGCCGATGCCGACGCCGAGCGCGAGCCAGCCCGCCCAGGCCAGTGTCATCGCGGCAACAAGCCAGCTCCCGCCGCCGACGACCAGCAAACCGCCTAGCGCTGCCAGGCCCCACAACGGCTTCGATGGCTGCGGCCCGTTGGCCCCCGAGCGGCCAGTCGCCACGTGCGGCTCCTCGACGGCGCTCTGCACGAGGCGATGCATCACGTCGGGCAAGGCAACCAGATCCGCACTGATTTGCGGCCATTGCTCGACGAGGCGCTCGATATGCCTGCGAGGGCTCATGCGCCGTCTGAGCCATTGCTCGAGTATCGGCTGCGCCGTTTCCCATAGATTGAGCTCGGGATAGAGCTGTCGGCCGAGACCCTCGATGGCAAGCAGCGTCTTTTGCAGCAATACGAGCTGTGGCTGTACCTCCATGTCGAATTGGCGCGCCGTTTCGAACAGGCGCAGCAGAACGAGCCCGAACGAGATTTCCGCGAGCGGTCTTTCGAAAATCGGTTCGCAGACAGCGCGAACGGCTGTCTCGAGCTCGGCGATGCGCGTATGCGCCGGTACCCAACCGGAGTCGATGTGCAGCTTCGCGACACGCCGATAGTCGCGGTTGAAGAACGCCACAAAATTCTGCGCGAGATAGAGCTGATCCCGGTCACTCAGGCTGCCGACGATGCCGAAGTCGACGGCAACGTATCGTGGGTAATCGGGATCTTCGACGTCGACGAAGATGTTGCCGGGGTGCATGTCGGCATGAAAGAAATTGTGCTCGAAGACCTGGGTGAAAAAGATCTCGACGCCGTTGTGTGCGAGCCGCTGGATGTTCGTTCCGCGCGCCTTCAGCGCGTCGATGTCGCTGATAGGGATGCCGGAAATACGCTCCATCGTCATCACGTCGCTGCGACAGTAATCCCAATACACCTCGGGGACGTAGAGCATGTCGGAGCCGTCGAAATTGCGCCTGAGCTGACTCGCGTTGGCAGCCTCGCGCATGAGATCGAGCTCCACGCTCAGCGTCTTTTCGAACTCCGCGACTACCTCAACGGGACGCAGCCGCCGCGCGTCCACCGAGTAGCGCCGCGCGAGCCGGGCTACGGCGTAGAGTAGCTCTACGTCTCGCGCGACTCTGGCATGTACGCCCGGGCGCAAAATCTTGACGACAACCGACTCCCCCGATTGCAGCTGCGCAGCATGCACCTGCGCGATCGAGGCAGCCGCGAGCGGCTCGCGATCGAATCGCGCATAGATCTCTTCTACGCTTCCGCCCAGCGCCTGCTCGACCATAGCGACAGCTAAGTCAGCCGGGAACGGCGGGACGCGATCCTGAAGCTTGGCAAGCTCGTCGGCAATAGCGGGCGGTAGCAGATCCCGGCGGGTGGAGACTGCCTGGCCGAATTTCACGAAAATCGGACCGAGATCCTCCAGACAACGACGTATGCGCACGCCGAGGTCGTCCCGTCGCGCGCGGCGCGGGATCATCCGGCGCAGCCAGCCGACCGGCCTGAACAAATGCGTGGCCCAGACGAACTCCTCGAGCCCGTGTTTGATCAGCGTGCGCTGAATCGCGAGCAGCCGCAGCGCTAGACGGAGTCGTCGCATGCGTCCTTCCCACCATCTGTCGGGTCGAGCCCGAGACGCCGCGCTCGTGCGAGCGCTCGCTCGACGTCGTCCCGAAGCTGCTCGACGTCCCGAAAGAGTCCCTCCGCCTCGTGCCGGGAGGGCAGACTCCGATTCTCTTCTTGCAGGTACTCGGCCGTGTTGAGCGTAAACGCGTCCAGCGCGCGGCGCGCCCACGCGTGTCCGGAGCGCGCGACACGAACGGTTTCGTGGGCGATAACATCGCCGGTAAAGCGCGCAAGCTCCTCCTCGAGATCGGGCCGGGCAAGCTCGAATACGCGCACGAAATCCTCGAGCGTCTGCGCATCGCCGGCGAACGTTGCGCCGGATCCATCGAGCCGCGCGCCGCGCCCTTCTCGAAGAAGCGCCAGCAGCGCGAGCGGTGTTCCGCAAAGAACTGCCGCGGCCCCGTCCGCTGGGCCAGGCTCGAGTCGCAGGGACTGACCGCGAACGCACAAGACGAGCTCCGTCTCGGGCCCGACGATGCGCAGTCCGAGCGTTTTATTCTGCATCGTGTCCAGGAGCTCCCGCGCCGACGTCGATTCCTCGACCAGCGCATTCAGGAAGCGCTCCGTCGCGCCGATCGATGACGCGATCAAGTCCATCTCAGAGCCGGTAGCCGATATGCAAGGCGACGATGCCACCGGAGAGGTTGTGGTAGCGGCATCGCTCGAAGCCTTGTTGCTCCATGAGTGCCTTGAGTGCCTCTTGACCCGGATGCTTGCGAATGGATTCGGCGAGGTAGCGATAACTCGCCGCGTCGTCTAGCACCAGTTGGCCGAGCCGCGGGAGCACGTTGAAACTGTAGAAATCATAGAGCGGCTCGAGCGGCTCGAGCACGAGCTTGGAAAACTCCAGAACGAGCGCGCGGCCACCAGGCTTGAGCACACGATACATCGAGGCGAGCGCCGCAGCCTTGTCCGTAACATTTCTGAGGCCGAAGCCTATCGTCACGCAATTGAACTGCCGCGACCGGAACGGCAGCTGCTCGGCGTCAGCCACAGCCAATCGGACGGTAGCGACCTGGCCCGCGTCGAGCACTCGATCCCTACCGCGCGCGAGCATTCGAGCATTGATGTCGGTAGACAACACCAGGCCCGTCGGTCCGACTTGTCTGGCCAATCCGATGCTGAGGTCACCGCTGCCCGCGGCGATATCGAGGGCACGGTTCCCGGCTCTGAGACCCGTGTGCGCGAGCGCGAACTGCTTCCAGAGTCGGTGCAGGCCAAGCGACATCAGATCGTTCATGAGGTCGTAACGATCGGCGACGGAATCGAAGACTTCACGCACACGCGCCTTCTTCTCGGCCAACGGCACCGACTGGTAGCCGAAGTCGGTAACGCCCTGTGCTCGTGTCTCTTCGTTACCCATCGATCGCTTCAAGTAGCCGGCCGCGGCTCGCCGGCTTTCTCGAGCCGGTCGAGGTAGCGCTGCCACTTCGCGTCATAGTCGCTACCGAGCTCGTATAGGGTTTCCCAGGTGTAAAGCCCCGTATCGTGGCCGTCGTCGAAGACGAGCTTGACGGCATAGCGTCCGACCGGCTCGACACGCTCGATATTCACGCTCCGCTTGCCGGTCACGAGCACGCCCTCGCCGACACCGTGACCGGTGACCTCGGCCGAGGGTGAGTACACGCGCAGATACTCTGCCGGCAGATCGAAAACGCTGCCATCGGAGAACGTGGCCTCGAGACGGCGCGAGACCCGCTTGAGCTTGAGCGCGGTTGGAATCGGGGCTTGTCCTGAGTCCGCCATCGAATCTTATGCCTATTGGCGCATCCACGGCCCAGGCGTCAGCCTGTGCGGGCAATCCCTGCCGGATGCGGCCCTATAGGATATACCGGCTCAGGTCTTCGTCGCGAACGAGCTCGGCAAGTTGCTCGTCGACGTAGGCTGCATCGACGGTGACGCCCTGGCCGGAGCGATCGGCTGCTTCGAACGATACGGTCTCGAGCAGCCGCTCCATGACCGTATGCAGCCGCCGCGCGCCGATATTTTCGTTGCGCTCGTTGACCCGAAAAGCGACCTCGGCGATGCGCTGAATACCGCTCTCGGCAAATTCGAGCTGAGCCGACTCCGTGCCGAGCAGCGCGGTGTATTGCTCGGTCAATGAGGCGTCCGGCTCCGTGAGTATCCTAACGAAGTCCCCAATCGTCAGGGCCTCGAGTTCCACGCGGATCGGAAACCGCCCTTGCAGCTCCGGAATCAAGTCGGACGGTTTGGTCGTGCTGAACGCGCCCGATGCGATGAACAACACGTGATCGGTCCGAACCATGCCGTAGCGCGTGCTAACGGTGCAACCCTCTACGAGCGGTAGCAAATCGCGTTGCACGCCTTCGCGGGAGACATCGGCGCCGACGGTGTCGGCACGCCTGGCGACCTTATCGATCTCGTCGATGAATACGATTCCGTCCTGCTCCACGGCGTCCAGTGCCCTTACCTTGATGTCATCTTCGTCGACCATCTTGGCCGCTTCCTCGTCAACGAGCAGCTTGAGCGCGTCGGCGACTTTCAGCTTGCGGGTTCGCTGCTTACCGCTGGCCATGGACTGAAACATACTTTGCAGCTGATTCGACATCTCTTCCATGCCCGGCGGTGCCATGATCTCGACGCCGAGCGCTTGCCCTTGCACGTCGATCTCGACTTCGCGTTGGTCGAGCTGACCCTCGCGGAGCATCTTGCGAAACTTCTGCCGTGTGTCGCCGGCTTCGCTGCTATCTGTCGAGCCAGGCAGCAATGCGTCGAGCAAGCGATCCTCGGCAGCATCCTCTGCCCGATGACGGACCTTCTCGAGCTCCTCTTCGCGCACCATCTTTACAGCCATGTCCGCGAGATCCCGAACGATGGAGTCGACCTCGCGTCCAACGTAACCGACTTCGGTAAACTTCGTAGCCTCCACTTTGATGAACGGTGCCTTGGCGAGCCGCGCGAGCCTTCGGGAAATCTCGGTCTTGCCGACGCCTGTCGGCCCGATCATCAGAATGTTCTTCGGCGTGATCTCGCTGCGAAGGGGCTCGGCCACCTGCGCGCGCCGCCAGCGATTTCGCAGCGCGATCGCCACGGCGCGCTTAGCTTCCAGCTGCCCGACGATGTGCTTGTCGAGCTCCTGAACGATCTCCCTCGGCGTCATGGACATAGCGGTGGGGACGAGCTCTAGAGCTCCTCGATCGAGATTTCTCTATTCGTGTAAATGCAGATCTCCCCGGCGATCTCCAGCGCCTTCTCGACGATGGTACGCGCGTCGAGCTCGGTGTTGTCGAGCAATGCCTGTGCCGCGGCTTGCGCGTAGGCTCCACCCGAACCGATCGCTAGCAGATCCCTGTCCGGCTCGATGACGTCCCCGGTACCGGAAATCAGCAGTGAGCGCTCCTTGTCCGCGACAATCAGCAACGCTTCGAGCCGCCGGAGCATGCGATCGGTCCGCCAGTCTTTTGCAAGCTCGATCGCTGCGCGAGTGAGATTGCCGTACTGGCCGAGCTTCTGCTCGAAGTACTCGAACAGTGTGAACGCGTCCGCTGCACCGCCAGCGAAACCTGCGAGGACCTGCCCCTCGTGAAGGCGACGAACCTTGCGGGCGTTGCCCTTCATGACCTTGTCGCCGAGCGTGACCTGGCCGTCGCCGCCGAGCGCGACCCGGCCGGCGCCGCGCACGCAAACGATAGTCGTACCGTGAAAGTCGCTCATTTCTCGTCAGCTGCTGTTAGCGACGCTGCAAGCGCAAGCTACGGCCTGCGCCTCGCGCGCGGGTGTGACTGGTCGTATATCTGAGCGAGATGCTGAAAATCAAGGTGTGTATAGACCTGGGTCGTCGAGATGCTCGCGTGACCAAGCAACTCCTGCACGGCGCGGAGATTGCCGCTCGATTCGAGCATATGTGTCGCGAATGAATGTCTGAGCATATGCGGATGAACACTGATGTTTTTCAATTGGCGCTTCGCCCAGCCTTTCAGGCGCTGTTGCACAGTTCGTGCAGCCAGGCGCGTACCGCGCTGCGAGACGAATACGGCCTCCTCCCCGGGTCGCGCGATCGAGGCGCGATGAGTCAGCCACGTCTCGAGCGCTTCGAGCGCTCGACGGCCCACGGGGAGCACACGGGTCTTGTTGCCCTTGCCCGTCACACGGACACTACGATCGGGAATGTCGAGATCGAGCAGATCGAGACCGACGAGCTCGGCCAGTCGCAAGCCGGAGGAGTAGAGCAGCTCGAGCATCGCGCGATCGCGCACCGTCAGGTCGTCGTCGCCTTCGAGCGCCAGCAAACTTGCAACCTGATCCGTATCGAGCGTCGCTGGAAGCCGCCGAGACGGCTTCGGTGCTTGCACATGGATAGCAGGGTTAGACGAAATCTCGCCCGTATGAACGAGGAAGCCCAGAAACTGGCGCACGGCCGACAGCCGCCTCGCCAGGCTTCTTGGGCTTGCGCCCTTACGGTGGCACTGCGCTGCGTAGCGCCGGATCAGGTAGGAATCGAGCGCCTCGAGCTCGAGTGAGTCGCGCTCACAGAACGCGCTGAACGACCCGAGATCGCGCTCGTAGGCCTTTAGCGTATGCGGCGACAGCCGCCGCTCGACCCTGAGATGGCGCAGATACCGACTGAGATTCGAATCAAAGCTCACTTTCTTTGCGGCTGAGCTGTGCAGCACCCGATAACTGTCCGGTCAACGCAACGGCTACGAGCTCGCCGAGCCGAGCCAGCAGATCCATGCTCTTGCCCGGATGAAAGTAGTCCTTGTCGCCGCTGCCGATGACGAGGAAGCCGAGCTGCGCACCCTGACCGAGCGGCACGAGCGCGGCCGAACCGATCTCGGATTCGTGACCTGCGAACAAAAAGGTTTTCTGGCGATCGCGGATCAGTCCGCAGCGCGGGCGACCAGACTTGAGAAAAGTCGCGAAGGGCTTTAGCCCGGCGTCATTGCGATCGACGAGCCGGACGAACGCGTGGCTGCTGACTGGCAGCTCACCAGCCGCCTCGAAAAGCACGAGCACAGCGCGCTCAGCGAGAAAATCCTCTCGCAGCCCGCTCTCGAGCAGCTCGAGCCGCTCGTCGAAATCGTCGGTCGCCAATAGCCGCAGCGCCAGTTGGTGAGTTTTCTCCACGATCGCATCGTTGAGCTTGGCCACGCCGACGAGCTGCTTGAGCTGCTTCTCGAGCTCCGCGCTGCGTTGGCGCAGGAGGCTGACTTGCCGCTCCACGAGCGAGACGGCGGCGCCGCCGGTTTCGTGTGAGATCGTAAGGTCGCTCAGCAGCCTCGCGTGCCGATCGAAAAAGTCCGGGTGAGCCGAGAGATATGCGGCAACCTCATCCTCGCCCAAAGTAGCTGTCACGATCTGTGCGCCCTCGTTCTGACTCATAGCGTTAGTCGCCCCTCGTAAACGCGCGTTGTTAGACCCGAAAGCCACACGGGGTTTCCGGGACCCTGCCAATCGACGCCAAGCGTCCCGCCGGGTAGCTCGACGTGCACGCTCGCATCCAATCGTCCCCAGCGCTGCCCGACCACGGCGGCCGCAGCGGCACCGGTGCCACATGCCAACGTCTCCCCGACGCCGCGCTCGAACACGCGCAAGCGTATCCGATCGCGCTCCAGGACCTCCATGAATCCGACGTTGACGCCGTTTGGAAACACCGGTTGGCTCTGGAACGCCTCACCAAGTATACCGACCGGCGCGGAATCCACCGAATCCACGGCGATAACGGCGTGGGGGTTGCCCAGCGAGACAGCGCCGAACTCGACGTCCCTGCCGCCGATGGCAAGCCGGTACCGATCCGCTTCCTGCTCATCGACGAGAAAGACGGCGTCCGGCGTGAAGCGTGGCTCCCCGAGGCTGACACTGACCTCACCGCCGCCCAGCAAGCGCGCCTCGACGAGGCCGCTCGGGCTCGCGAGCTTGAGCGATTCCCGGTCACTGCCGTTGGAGATGAACGCCGCAATACAGCGCACGCCGTTACCGCACTGCTCGACCTCGTTGCCGTCGGCATTAAAGATCCGATACTCAGCGTCGACGTCGGGGTCGTGGTCTTCAGCAAGCAGCAACAGCTGATCGAAGCCGACGCCGCGCCGGCGATCTGCCCAGCGGCGAATCAACGCCGGCTCGGGCAGCAGCGTGCCCGTAGGCCACGTCAGCAACATGAAGTCGTTGCCCGCGCCGTGCATCTTGGTGAATTGAAGCTGCATAATGCTCGCCTGCCGTAGAAGGCGCCGTGCGCCAACCGAGAGTACCGGGTTCGAATTATAGTGGAATCACCCTGGATCAAGCCGCAGGCGCAATTCGCCGATCTTCGCGCCTTTCTCGACACACTAAAGGCGAGCGGTGATCTGGCGACCGTCGATGCGCCCGTTGACCCGAATCTCGAGCTCACCGAGATAAGCCGTCGTGTGCTGTCGCGTGGCGGACCGGCCCTGCTGTTCACGAATGCCGGCGGCGGGAACGTCCGCGTGCTGACGAATCTGTTCGGCACGACGGAGCGAATCGCTGCAGCGCTGGGGATCGACGCCGAGAACGGCTTCGCCGAGCTCGGCCGCCTGCTCGCGGCGCTCAAGGCGCCCGAGCCCCCACAGGGCCTCGGTGACGCCTGGCACAAGTTGCCGCTCGTGCGCGAGGCGCTGAAGATGTCGCCGCGCGAGCAGCGCTCGGCACCGTGCCGGGATGTCGTGATCGAGGCCGACAGCGTCGACTTGGCCGACTGGCCCATTCAGACCTGCTGGCCGGAAGACGCCGGACCCTTGATTACGTGGGGCTTGACGACGACTCGGGGGCCGAGCGCACCGCGCCAAAATCTCGGCATCTATCGCGCCCAGGTCATCGGTCGCAACCGAATCATCATGCGCTGGCTCGCCCACCGCGGCGGCGCGATCGATTACCAGCGCTGGTGCGCAGAGCGGCCGGGCGAGCCGTTTCCGCTCGCGATCAGCATCGGCGCTGACCCGGCCTGTGTGCTCGCAGCAGTCACACCGATTCCGGATTCGATCTCGGAGTTTGCGTTCGCAGGTCTGTTGCGCGGCGAGCGCTCTCGCGTCGTGCGCTGCTTGGGCTCCGACCTGATCGTGCCGGCGACAGCGGAGGTCACGCTGGAAGGACATATCGAGCCCGGCGACGCAGCACCGGAAGGCCCATTCGGTGACCACACCGGTTATTACAATGAGGTGGAGACGTTTCCGGTCATGACCGTCGACCGCATCACGCACCGCACGGATCCGATCTACCACACCACCTACACAGGGCGCCCACCCGATGAGCCCGCCATGCTGGGACTGGCGCTCAACGATGTCTTCGTGCCGATTCTCAGGGCGCAATTTCCGGAAATCGTCGACTTCTACCTACCCAGCGAGGCCTGCTCGTATCGCGTGGCGGTCGTCAGCATCCGTAAGGAATACCCGGGCCACGCGCGCCGCGTCATGATGGGCATCTGGTCGTTTCTGCGCCAGTTCATGTATACGAAATTCATTATCGTCGTGGACGACGATATCGACGCGCGAAACTGGGCGGACGTCGTCTGGGCGCTCAGCACGCGCACGGACCCGGCCCGAGACATGCTCGTCGTCGACTCCACGCCGATCGACTATCTCGACTTCGCCTCGCCGGTCGCGGGCCTCGGTTCGAAACTCGGGCTCGATGCGACGAACAAATGGCCCACGGAGACAGCCCGGGTATGGGGCAAGCCGATTGAGATGACGCCGGACGTCATCGCACGTGTCGATTCGATCTGGAGCGAGCTCGGCCTCGGGTAACGAGAGGATCTGACCGCGCCGTCTAGCAAAAAACTTCCGAGTCCGATTGGACATTTGTCATAATGCTGGCTACTTTAGGCCGGACTCGCGCCGCCAGGCGCCATCAGGCTTAACATACGGCCTCACCAACCCGATCTGAGATAGCTTATGCGCCACATTCTCGTCACGAACGCCAAGGGCGGCTGCGGTAAGAGCACGATCGCCACGAACCTAGCCGCCTACTTCGCCTCAGAGGGCTACGAAACAGCACTCGCCGACTACGATCCGCAAGGCTCGGCGCTGGCATGGCTCGAGGAACGCTCCGAGGACTACGAGACGATCACGGGCATATCGGGTTTCGACGAGGGGCTGCGCCACGTACCGCGCAATGCCGACTACGTGATCATCGATGCGCCGGCTCGCTCGCATGGCAAGGAGCTCACGGAGCTCGTCAAGCACGCCGAGACAGTCATCGTTCCCGTGCTGCCTTCACCGATCGACATCAAGGCCGCGCACGCCTTTATCGAGGAGCTCCTGCACCGCGGTAAGATCGAGAAGCGCAAGGCCAAGGTCGGCATCGTTGCCAATCGCGTCCGTGAAAACACGCTGATCTTCGAAGAGCTGGACGAATATCTATCGGGCCTCAAGGTGCCGTATATCGCGACGCTTCGCGAAGCCCAGAACTACATCCGCGCCTATCAGCGCGGTATCGGCATACACGAGCTGCCGCCGTATATCGCATGGCCGGACTGGGAGCAGTGGGAGCCGATTATCGAGTGGCTGGAGTCGCGGCGCTCTCAGCCTCGGTAGCGGTATCGTCCGCCGGCGGCCGGGCGCTCGCACGCGGCGCGCCCAGGGCGGGGAGATCACTCGTGCCGCCCGTCACGAGCGCGAGGCCGGAACGAAATGCGCTCGCCGCTGTGTCTTCCTCGCCGAGCTCCCTGAGCAGCTGTCCGTAGAGCGCGTAGGCATCGGCCCGCGGGTTGAGCGCCAGACTCGACTCAAGGTAGCTGCGCGCCTTGCCCCAAAGCTCCACAACCATGCATAGACGCGCCGTCGTCAACAGAAGAGCGGCGTCCTCCGGGTGCGCCTTGAGCCATCGCTCCGCATGCTTGAGCTGGCGCGCAGAATCCGAGCTCTTGACGGTGCCGTAGGCGAGCACGAGCTCCTCACTCCAACTTCCCTTGAGCGCCTGGCGCAGCTCTTTCTCTGCCGCATCGCCATGGCCAAGTTTGCCCAGAGCCTCCGCGTGAATCGACATGAGATCGGGCCGCTTGCGTAGCGACGACGGCAAGCTGCCCCAGAGCCGCTCGAGTGAGTCGTGACTCACGTCCGCGCGCGAGGCGTAGTGGCTCAAGGCTGCCGTCGCGGCAGCCGAAACGGCGCCGGCCTGCGCGCGGACCGTTTTGAGCCGCGGCAACAGGATCAGTACCTGTCCCCAGTCCTCGAGTGCACCGTGCGCCCTGATCAACAGTTCGAGCGCCAGAGGGTGCCCCGGATGGGCTTCCTCGATGCGGTTCAGCGTTGCGAGCGCTCGCTCGTATTCCTCGTGCTCGAGCTGCAGCTCCGCTTGCGTGAGCAGTACGGCTGTCTCAGCCTCGGGCAACTCCTCGTAGGCCAAGCGCAGCCAGTCGTCACGCCGCTCATTCGAGCCCTGCAGCTGGGCCGCGCGCGCGGCCATGAGATAGTTGATCAACGGCGACTCCGTGCCCTTGAGCCCCTGCGTCAAAAGTCGTTCGCCCTTCGACCAGTCGCCTTCCGCCATGTGGATCAGACCGCGCGTGAGCTTGCTTCCGGCGCGCCGCGCTCGCACGTCGGCGACCGCCGCGCCGAGCTGGCGCGGTGCGCGCCACAGCCATATCGTGAGCCGAATCGCGAAATACGCCGCGCTCAACAGCAAAACCAGAGCTGGAACGGACATTTCGATGGCATAGCCCAGAAACGTGACGAGCACGTAGCCACGATCCTGCAGCAGGAAATGCGCCAGTAAGGCGCCAACGAGAATGGCCGCGAGCGCCCAGAGCCCCGCTCGCATCAGCCGTCTCTATCTGGAAGATTGCGCAGCTGCGCCAGGGAACCGCTGATGTCGGGATAGCTCGGCGCGATGTCGAGCGCAATCATGTCCTCGAGCAGTGCCAGCGCCCCTTCGACAGGCGCCTGCTCTGTGTCGAAATGTTCCTCGAGCAAGCGCGTAGCCGATGCCAGGCTTCCGGCGAATAGGTCGGGCATCGTCTGCACGAGGCCGAGCCTCCCGAGTGTAAGCTCCAGCTCGAGCTGTCGGCGCACGAGCACTTGCTCATCGCGCGATAGCGTATAGGCGTCCGTCGGCTCCCGGCGCTCGATGCGAATCATGCCGGATAACGCGTTCTTGAGGCTCTGCCAGAGCCTACCGAGGCCGGGCTCGGCACCACCGTCGGTCTGCGGCGCGACGTCACCCTGGGCGATGGGCACGCGCATCGGCAGTTCGGCAACGCTTGCCGTCAACCGGCTCAAGCTATAGCTCAAGCCCTCGATATCGGGTACCTGGATACCGCGCAGCGCCAGCAACTCGCCGGCGATGCGCTCGCGCACGCTCGCATAGGACGGGCTACCTGTCTCGAGCAACCGCTGGTCGGCCAACTCCAGCGCCGCGATCGCGTTGCTGCGGCTGCCGCGCTGCGTAAGCTCGGTATTCGCGATGTCGAGAAAGTATTCCGCTTGCACGCGTAGCCACCGACCGCGCACATCCGCCGAGATGCCTTGCGCAGCTGCGATCTGCTCTTCGAGATCGGAAAACTGCGCTGGCAACGCGTTGATTCGCTCGACAACCTGCGCGATCACGCCGGTCGTTTCCTGACCCGCCTCGCCGAGCTCCGTGAGCCGGTCCTCGAGTCCGCGAAGATTGGCGCGTATATCGCGCAGCGAGACGATCGTCTGGCCGTCGGCCTCATCGAGCGCGACATAGAACTGCCGGTACTGCCACCACAGAGCCCCGGCTGCGGCTGCGGCGAAAAACGCGAGCGCGAGCGCGAGTAGCGTGATTGGGGTGGCCGAACGTCGACGAGGCTCCACCGCGGCCGCACGTTCGCCGCTCGGATTCTGCGAGCCTTCAGCGGACGTCGCCGCCGCTTCCTCGGCTCGATCTAGTGCGCCTGCCTCGGTCGCGGGCGCGTCCGTCTCGTCGGACACGTTCCGGGCCTCTTCGTCCGGCACCTGGGTCGTCATGGCTTCGTCATCGTCGTCGGCGAAACCGTCTTTTTACCACACGCTTCCAACTTCAATCCAAAGTCTTGCGTTGGCCCGATCGCAGGTAGCGCTTGACGTCTCCGACTTGGCGGCGGCTTACCGGCAGCGTATCGCTACGGCCGCGCAACCGGACTACGTATTTATTGTCGGCCTGCTTGTCGAGCGATTCGATCTGTGCAGCGTTGACGAGAACGCTGCGATGGACGCGAACAAAGCTTTCGGTGAACTCCTCTTCGAGATCTTTGAGCGACTCGTCGATGAGGTCCTCGCCACTCTCTTGTACAACGCTCACGTACTTGCTGTCGGCCCGAAACATTAGAACGTCGCTCAGCGGAATGAGACGAACCTGATCGCCCAGGCGCGCGGCGATATGCCGCCGGGAACGGTTCTCAGAACCCGCAATTGCGACCTGCCTGAGCTGCGAGGCGCTGAGTCGGGCAGCCTGCTCGAGCGCTTGGCGCAGACGTTCTAGGCGCACCGGCTTGAGCAGGTAGCCGACGGCCTGCGCGTCGAAGGCTTCCATTGCATATCGATCGTAAGCCGTCGTAAACACAACCGCGGGCGGCGACTCCAGAGTTGCGATGTGTCGTGCTGTCTCAATGCCGCTCATGCCGGGCATTCTGATGTCGAGCAGTAGAGCGGCCGGCTGCAGCGTCTGCGCTAGCGCCAGCGCCTCTTTACCCGTACCGCAGCTGCCGACAACATCCCAATCCGGTATCTCCTCGAGCAGGTGCTCCAGGCGCTCGCGCGCTGGTTGCTCGTCGTCCACGATGATCAGCTTGTAACTTCCCGGCGTCATTCTTCGTATGGAAATCTCAGCGTGACCTGGTAGCGGTCCGGGCTTTCCTCGACCTCGACGCAACCACGATGTCCGTAGGCCAGCCTAAGCCGCTGGCGAATATTCTCCAGTGCCAGCCGGTTGCCTTCGCGCGAAATCCGGCGCTCGCCGACCGCGACGGGATTGGCGACGGAAATCGCGATGTCTGGACCTTCTACGCGCCCGTGCACCTCGACGGTGCCGCCGCCGTCGAGAGGCTCGATCCCATGGTAAATCGCGTTCTCGAGCAACGGCTGTATCGTCAGGCTCGGCACGAGCGCGCGCATCGGTAATGCCGCCACATCCCAATTCACTCGCAGCCGCGAACCGAGCCGAAGGGCCTCGATGCGCTGATACATCCTCGAAAGCTCGAGCTCTTCCTTCAGGCGCAACGGCCGCGCAGAATCGTTGAGCGTTGCACGAAACAGATCTGCGAGATCCTCGACGGCTTCCTCAGCGAGCTTTGGTGACGTGCGCGTCAGCGATGCAATCGTATTCATGCTATTGAACAAGAAATGCGGCCTGATACGCGCCTGCAATGCGCTGATACGGGAGCGGGCTTCGGCCCGGACGTGACGTCGCCACTCGTGCGTCACGAAAAAGTATCGCAACAGCAGTGCCGTGACGATCCCGCAAATGCCGAGATTGCGCAGTAGGAAGCTCCAGCGCTCGTCCGGAAACATCATCGTTCCGACACCCGCTTGGCTCAGTCGCTCACCCAGCCGGAACGAAGCCTCCGAGAGGATCCCGGTGAGGAGCATGAGGAGTCCGAAGGCGCAAAACGAAGCCATCGGCACCGTCATGCGCACGAGCCACCGTCGGCTGTAGCACAGCACCGTCGCGCCGGTCAGACCCAGCCATTGCATGAACATCGACACGCGCGCGAGCTCTTGGAGGAATCCGACCGCGCTCGGACGCGCGAGCGTAAACGTCACGGCGAGTAGCTCGGAGATGAGCACGACCGCGAGTACCATGCTCGGTACGCAGAAATCAGGAAGAAAGAACTCGTCCAGCTTAGCGGGACCGGCTTGCTTGGAGGGAGTCTGGTCAGCGGGCGCGCGTTGCGCCGGGAACCCGGGTTCTAGTGATTCGGCCTGCTGGGAAAGCTCGGCGCTGCTGCCCGAGTCAGTCGCACCACTCTTCGACATCGG
>JAOTTJ010000244.1 GCA_029864465.1 Gammaproteobacteria bacterium
CGTAGCGTGCCATCGTCGTGCTCTCGCCTGCGAACTGCACCTGCGTCTTGATGAACGCGTCGAAAATCGGATCACCGCGATGACCGCCACCAGGCCATTGCGTGTGATTGTCCTTGAGCGGGAAATCGCCCTTCTCCCCAACGTTCGTCCAGATCGTCTCGAGCTGCTCCGCCGTGCGAATGCCGAGATCGCCGTGAACGCCACCCGGAATGTACGTCGAGCGTCCGCGGGCCGGATAGTCCACCATGTAGATGACATAGCCCTGCTCGATCAGATAGTAGGCCCAGCCCGGGCGTCCGTCTGGCGTCTGCTGCCAGTCGACGCCGGTTTGGCCGTTGCCGTGGAAAAGTACGATGGGATACTGCTGCGTAATCTCGCGCGGCTCCCAGATCTCCACGTACATTTGTCCACCCATGACGGGCGGATCACCGACGTAGTCGCCGCCGGCGTAGAAGAAGCCTTTACGCGCGATGTTGTCGGTCGGGAAGACCGGAATCGTGTCCGACGGCATCGCCATGGACACATCGACGGCTGCGGCCTGTTCGGCAACCGGCTCCGGCATGGTGGACTCGGCCTGCGTGTCGGTGCTACCGGCCATGTCGCCTTGGCCACACGCAACGAGCAAGGCACTCAGGAGAACGATCGCTGGTGCCAGTAGCCAGTCTTTGGATACCCTCGAATTCATGACGGATCACCCCTTGGGATTTGGTCTGGAATCGGTAAGAAAATTCAGAGAAACCGGCCGTTTCTACCCGCCCTCCCGCCATGGGACGGTTATAGGAGTTTTTGCCGGTGCGGCTCTCCACGTGGAAAGATACGCGAGCCCCAATACCCTTTCAACGGCACCCACGTATGACGGACACCGCCCATTCGCCCAGCATCGGCGGGGCGCTGGCAAGCGCCGCGAGGCCGATATCACTCGAATAGCGCCCTGCCGATCCAGAAGAAAGAGAAAAATATATAATTTCAGTTAGTTATATTTCTTTCATCGCGTCAATTCGAGGTCGAGCCACGCGTTGGAGCTAACCCCGGGGACGTTGACTCAACCGATTACCGTCGCAAACATTCGGGCGGATTGCCGGTCTTCGTGCCCGGCGACGGCGACGAACCTCAACGGTTGCCGCCGATGATCGCTGTGCCTGTTGCATCGACGACCCGGTGCAGGCGCAATGCAGGCGCACCCGATGCGGCCGGACTGCCCGTCAACTCGATGACGTCGCCGGGCTGCAGAATGTCCTTGTGCCAGCGAACGCTACCGGGTTGCGCCATGCGCGCGAGCCGGTTCGGGCTCGTCAACTCGCCGGACCACTCGACAACCTCACCATTCTCACTGGTTACGGCGATCGAGATCAGCACGTGTGGATTGACGAACTTGAACTCCGTCACCGGACCGGAGACTGTGACGGTTTCTGCTTCGTTATAGACCGCCCCTCCGTGATGTGCGACCGCACTGGTAACAGCCAGGTACAAATAGCAGGCTACCGTTGTAGCGAGCAGGCGATTTAGCATGAGCCCCCCGAATCACACAGCGCCCCGTACAGGCGATCGTTCGCCCTGGGGCATTCGTGGCGAGTATCCCTGGTGGTGAAGTCGGTGGTCAAGCGGGCCGCCGTGGGGCAACCGGGAGATCAGCTTGCGAGACGAATCTGATTGCGGCCTTCGCGCTTGCAGGCCATGAGCGCATCGTCAATCTGCTTGAGTAACTCATCGAGCGTGACTTCAGTGCCACGATGACGTGCCGCCAGACCGATGCTGACGCTGGCCTTAACTGTCGCCTCGCGAATCTGCACCGGCGACTCGGAAACCGTGCGCCGCGCCCGCTCGGCGATCTGACTCGCATCGGTCGCGCTGGTCTGGGGCAGAATGAGCAAGAATTCATCGCCGCCGTAACGACAGATGATGTCGTCAGTGCGTACTGAGCTCACGAGCATGGCCGCAAGCTTTCGCAGAACCTGATCACCGGCCTGATGTCCATGCGTGTCGTTGATTTCTTTGAAATTGTCGACATCGAGTAGACAAACGGAGATATCTGAATCGTCCGCCTGCGCCTTTTGCAGTGAAGAGCGTAGTAATGCGCCTGCCCCGCGCCGATTCCAGATACGGGTCAGCGGGTCGAACAGCGCTTCCCGACGCGCGGCACCGAGCTTGCTGATGAGCTCCGACTGCGCATCGCTAAGCTGATTCGTCAGCAGTTCGTGACGAGCGATCTCGCCGAGGTCATGCAGCGTACAGAGCTGCTCCTCAGTGAACTCTCGCGGCTTCGTATCGAACACGCACAGCGTACCGACGGCGAGACCGGAGCTCTCCTGCAACGGGTAGCCGGCGTAGAAACGAAAATTCGGTCTGTTGACGACGAGCGGGTGCTCGGCGGTTCGCGAGTCCGCCTGCGTGTCATTGATGACGCAGATCCGATTGTCCTCGAGCGTGAGCGGGCAGAGACTATGCGAGACGGGAAGCTCCGTAACGGCCCAGCCGGCAACCGACTTGAACCACTGCCTGTCCGTCGATATACACGTGATGGCTGCTACGGGGACGTTCAGCGCCCGGCGTGCGAGCCGTGTGATTCGCTCGAAACGCTCCTCGAGGGGCGTGTAGAACACGTCCACGACGTGCATACCCGCGAGTTTTAGCGTGCTCGTGCTCGCAATCGTCCGAGTCAGCTTTGTAATCGCCGTGTCGGCCTTCACCAGTGCGTGCTCAACATATTCTTGGAGTTACAAAAAGCTTACTGAGTTTTCGCCGGACTCCCCGTGACGGGGTTCGCGTTTAGGACCGGCTGGGCAGCCGACGAAGGGCGCTTCGCGCCGAGGCATTTACCATAATCGCGGTGCTTTCAGCCGGCTCCTGTGGATACCGTCGCCCGGAATCTGGCTCGGATTCGATTGGTATTGATCGCTTACCGAGCGCGCGCCCGAAGCCCTAGGCTAGTTCGCGGCTTGCGTCGGGTTTTCTGCCGTTGAGATTGCGCGCAGCTCGGGGAATTTTACGACCGTGCCCGGCCTGATCTGGTCGAGATCGAGATCCGGATTGAACTGGCGCACGAGCCAAACGGGCACACGGTAGCGCCTGAGCGCGAGCACCCAGAGCGATTCGCCTGGGCGAATGATGTGATTGAGCGTATCCGTGATCTGGTAGGCGAGGAAGAAGGCCTCTTGCGTGTCCTGCTGATAGGCGATGCGACGTTGCTCGAAGGCTCGGGCGTCGACGCTAGCAAATTCGAGCTTGAGCCGTTCACCGATGACGACGGCCTGATCGAACCCAAGACCGTTGATGTCTCTGAGCCGCTGGGTGCGGATGCCGAGCCAATCAGCATAGTGGCCGAGCGTCTCTAGCGCCTGAACCTCGATCGTGCCATCAGCGGCGACGAGATAGTCGCTCGGATCACCCGCAAGCTCGGCTTGCTCGCTCGCGAGCGCATTGGCCTCGGGTGCCGTCTCGTCGACCTCCTCGACCGCCATGCCCTCCTCGGCGGCGCCCGGTGACTCGAATCCCGTCTCGACACTCGTATCTGTGAGTACCGCGAGCTGCGCCTCCGTCGCGAGCAGGCGCTGCTGCTCGGCGCGTGAGACCGCAGCGGTCAGTACCGCCTCATCCACGTCCACGTCCACGACGGTCTCAACAACCGCGACGGCAGGTGCGATCTCGGGTTCTGCAGCTGGAGTCGAGATCTCCATGACCGTTGCCATAGCAGCAGGCTCGGGCGCGACAGCCGCAGCGTCGCCGATCTGCAGCTCCTGGCCCACGAAGATCTTGTTTCGGTCGCGAATGCCGTTACGCGCGAGGACAATGCGCTCGTCGACCCCAAACCTGCGTGCGATCGCATCGATACTATCGCCGGCGCGCACGATGTACGTGCCCGCACCACCAACGCCGTCGCCAGTACCGCCGCGGTCGAGCTGTGCAAGCGTCATCGGCGTCGTTTCACCGTTGCCGGGTAGACGCAACACCTGCCCTGCGCGAATGAAGTTACGGCTGCGAAGACCGTTGAGTTCGACAAGCGAGCTCATACTGACGTTATAGCGATCGGCGATCTGCGAAATCGTGTCGCCGCGACCGACGCGGTGATAAATATCGGGCATTTGCGCCGTGTACCGCTCCGCTGTCGGCAATGCTGCGAGTCGCACGTCGATATCCTCGGCAAGTGCCGTAGGCAGACGCAGGGCAAAGCCGCGAGGAACGAATTTGTCGCCGTTCCACACGGGTTCCATGAGCGCGGGATTCCAGTAACGTAGCCGGCGGCGGTCGATGTCAAGCGTGCGCTCGAGCGCATCGATGGTGACGAAGTCAGGAACCTCGACGGTGAGGGTGTTCGCGGCAGGGCTTGGGCTCACCGTGCCGAAGTAGCGCTCGGGATCGCGATCGATGTCGAGCGCCGCGAGAAAAGCGACGTAAAAATTCCGTGAAGCGAAACCGAACGTGCGACCGCTGTAGTTGCGCACGATCGCTTCGATGTCGTCAGTTCCCTGCTGACTCTTGGCTCGGCGCATCCCGGCGACACCGTGGTTATAGGCTGTCAGTGCGAGCGGCCAACTCTCGAGCACCCCGTAGTTGTTGTCCAGCAAGCGCGCGGCAGCGAGCGTCGATAAAAACGGATCACGGCGCTCATCGACGATATGGTCAATACGCATGTAGCGAAGACCCGTCGAGCGAGTGAATTGCCACATGCCGGCAGCGCCGACTTTCGAGTACGCCGTCGGGTCGAACGACGACTCGACATGTGGAAGCGCCGCGAGCTCGGCGGGCAAGCCATGCCGCTCGAGCACATCTTCGATATGCTGCCGCCACGTACCGGCACGGACCAAGCCACTGCGAAAACGATTCGACTGGCCAAGCTGAAAACGCAGACGACCAGCGGCCGCGCGCAGCTCGGCGTTGGTCACGTCATCAGGCCATAGCGCTAGCACGCGCTGCTCTTCGGCGCTCAAGTTGTCCCGACGGCCCGACGCCAGTCGCTCGAGGACGCCACGCAACTCGTCATATGTCGCACGCAGCGTGCGGTTGCGCTGGCGGCGCGTCGCATCCTCGGGAAAGCGCAGCGTGCGATAGACGACGCCCAAGTGCCGCGAGTCATGAACGAAGCCGCTGCTCGTATCGATCTCGGTGTAGACGCGGCGCCAGAAGTTGATATCAGGTTCGAGGT
>JAOTTJ010000245.1 GCA_029864465.1 Gammaproteobacteria bacterium
TGCATCTCGACGTCACGAACGAGGACGGCACCATCGAGAGCTGGATGGTCGAGGCAGGCCCTGCGGGCGTGCTCGTTAGGCGCGGCTGGACGAAGGATTCGATACAACCCGGGATCGAAGTGCTCGTCGAGGGCTACCAGGCGCGCGACGGCTCGCCGCGCGCGAACGGGCGCGACGTCACATTGCCTGACGGAAGCCGGTTGTTCGCGGGCTCTACAGGTCCCGGCGCACCGCCGGACGAGACCGGGCCTGGCGAATCCGAGCAGCGGTAGCAGCCGGTATCGTACCCCGCCAGGGGACAGTCGAGTCGCCGCTCCGATCTTTAGTGCTGCGCCCGCCATGAGGTCTAGCGGCAAGAAAAGGAGACCGCAGGCAGGCGCGGGCCGTGTGCCCGCGCATCGCGTCCGGCGAAGTCAACGAGCGAGCTCGAGCCTCGCTTGACTAATAGTGCGGTGGTATTTCGTCCTCAGCGCTAGCGCTTGGCAACGCTTGGGGCTCGACCCCCTGCAGGCGTTCGGCCAAATAACGAACCTCGCTCTCGAGCCGCGCGATCTGCTTTTGCTGCTGATAGACCTCGTCGCTCAGATCATTGATCGACTGTTCCTGCTGTGCGAGTCGCACCTCTAACTCGTCGATGCTCGTTTGCCTATTGATGCCCGTTGGCTCCATACGGATAGCTTGGCAGTTTCCGTTTTCCGGGGCGACATGCCGCGGTCGAAGAACCTCGATACTATGCCACGACCTCAATCCTGACGGCCAAGCCCGGTGGTTATCACCCGAAGAGTCCGCTATCGTTGCCCGCCAGTGCGCTACGGCGATCGGCACACGAGGATGCGAATACGCGCTTCGATCGTGCCTGGAAGATGACGAAGTGGCCTGCGGAAAATGGATGCGAATATTCAGGAGATATTAGATGGCTAATCAACAGTGGGATATGCCACCGGAAATGGAGATCGACGAATCGAGGAACTACGCAGTCTCGATTACTACCGATCGCGGCAAGATCGAGCTCGAGCTCTACCCCCAGCACGCTCCGCAAACCGTGAATAATTTTGTGTTCTTAGCGGGGCAGGGCTTCTATGACGGTGTGACCTTTCATCGAGTTATCGAGAATTTCATGATTCAAGGAGGCGACCCGACAGGCTCCGGCAGCGGCGGGCCTGGTTACCGGTTTGCCGATGAATGTGACGGCAATCCGCTGAAACACGACGCCCACGTGATCTCGATGGCGAATGCCGGGCCGAACACGAACGGTAGCCAATTCTTTATCACTCACTGTGCGACCCCGCATCTGGATGGCAGACATACCGTGTTCGGCAAAGTCACGAGCGGCGGGGCAGTTGTCGATGCGATTCAGCAGGGCGACACGATGGTCAGCGTCGAGGTCGCTGATTAGGGCTCTCAGCGAACCGCTATTCCTCTGCTAAACGAAACGGGACGCGCACGATCTAATCTAAATGTCTAGAATTTGTCTATCTTTAGAAGATTAATTATATTGACATCTTTTCGAATATCGGTGAAGAGATGTCACGTTCCTCCAGCGAGAATCACGAGCAAACTTACGGGATTGGCGCCGTCGCGAAGCTGACGGGTCTGTCGGATCACACGATCCGGGTATGGGAACGTCGCTACCAGGCCGTAGTTGCGCGGAGATCCCCCAATGGCCGCCGAGTCTACACGACCGATGACGTCGAGAAGCTCAATCTGCTCAAGTTGCTAACCGACCGGGGCCTCTCCATTGGTCCAATCGCCGGTGAGTCGCGTGATCAACTGAAGCAGCGCGTCGAGAGCATCGCCGAACTTACGCCCACGCCTGTGCCATCACGCATCAACGTCGCGATTCTCGGGGATTTCCTGCCGGCTAAGATCCATGCACACGAGAGCGATCTCTCGCCGGTGAACTTCGTCATCGCAGATACGAGCGCTGAGCGATTTGCGGCAGATATCGCCCAACATCCGGTCGACGTGTTGATACTGGAGGTGCCTATCGTCGATGAGGAGACTGTCAAACAACTGCGGGACTTAATGACGACCTCGGGGGCGCGCAGGGCTGCATTGATCTACAGCTTCGCCAGAACGCGGGATATCGAACGGCTGAGAGACGGAGGAACCGTGCTCCTGCGGGCACCGGTCGGCATCGATGAGCTGAGAGCAGCGATCGTTGGCGCCTATGAAGTTCCCCGAGTGTCGGGTGCCCCTAAACGAGCACGAACGCGGGCGGTCGTGGACGAGGATTGGGCCATGGATGCCGTGGTTGAGCCGCGACGATTCGGTCAGGAGCAGCTCGCCGCGCTAGCGAACGCATCGAGTGCCATCGAGTGCGAGTGCCCGCACCATTTGGCGGAGCTAGTGGCTGATTTGACCGCGTTCGAGATCTACAGCGCCAAGTGCGCCAATCGAAACAACGAAGATGCGGCGCTGCATCGTTATCTTCACCAAACCACAGCGCAGGCGCGAGTCCTGATCGAAAGAGCGCTTGAACGCGTTGCCGAGGCGGAAGGGCTGAGCTACTAATCAAGGCTCGGGTCGATCAACCGACCCAGGTGTCGACCGGGACATGAATTCCCGCAGGATCGTCGCGTACTCGCCGTAGCCGAGCATCCTGAAGCCTCCCAGCTCGAGCTAGCGGACGCATTCCCAGCTCAGATGAAGCGGGTCCGCTTTCTTCACGAGCGGGTCCTCGTCATTCATGCCGATGCCAAAGCGCATCCTCAGCAACCCGGCCCGTATGGCGCAAGTATCTGAGCGCCCAGCCGATGGCTTCCTCTCGCGCGGCCGCGAAGGTGGCCCCGAGGCTGCACTCTATTCGATGCTGCCCACCTATTGACAATCATTTGTCTAGTATTTATATTGTCATTTCCTAGACAACTAACCCTTAGAAGGAGATTCGACATGATTAGGTCAAATGGCGGCAAGCACTGGGCCACATTAACAATCCTGGCCCTGGCGGCCGGATCGGCAGCCGCCGCAGACACCCAGGAATCCCGACACCTCGAAATGGAGGTGGTCGAGGTGGTGGAGAAATTCGTGCCCGCGCCGGTTCGTACGGACGATTACTTTCTGACGCTGGCCGCAGATCTATCCGCCACCCTGGGAGAAGAGCTACGGCAGGACCTGGCGGCATCGGTAATGACCGCCTATCAGCTGCTCAGCGCGGAGCTGGGGTTGCGTAGTGGAAGCCGGGTCGCAGCCATCGACACACAGCGCAGGGATGGCTCGGACACGGAGGTCAAGTCGCTTTAACGCTGCGCGACGTGTCGGAAGATGTGTTTGCAGTAGCGGCCGATGAATGCCTGAGTGCTGCTTCAGCTAGTTACGCCGTTCAGATTTGGGAGTAAGGAACTATGGCTACTTTAAGTTTGGTGTTTGGACTAACTTTGTTTGCCTCGATACTGCTTATTCTGTCTTTCACCATGAGCAGCTTTCTTCGCGCATCGATACGACCCGATCTCCTGGTCGGCACCAATAGAGCGATCCCGAGGAATCGTAAGCGGTTTAGTCATCGATGAAACGAGCATGACTAACGGAACCGAACCCTGGATACCGCCTGCGCGGCGGATGAAACCAATAGGCGAGTTCCGGTGGTTTGCTGTCGCCAGAGTGAGGCGGAAGAATTCCGGGGAGCCCGATCAGATAGTGAGGATACCTGGAGAATGGCACGGAAGGACGAAGCAGCAGGCCGAGGCTAAGGCTCGAAAGGCTGCGCAGGAGTGGATCGAACAGCGCACGCTAGCGGGCCACGGCTCTGAACAAGGCATGCGGGATTGAGACTGGAGAATAGAGTGGCAGTTTCCGGCGACCAGGAAAAGGCGCGGCGCTCGGACAAGGAAATGAGAGTCGCCCTCGTGCAGGGCGCGAGCCGTGGCATAGGCTTTCACATGACACGGGCGCTGCTCGATGATGATCGCTATGAACAAGTATTTGCGACCTGCCGCTGTCCGGCATCCGCTGCGGCACTGGAAGCGTTGCGATTGTCGCGCAAGCGGTCGCAGTCGCAATTGCGTGTGCTCAGATTGAACGTGCTCGATGAGGAGACCATCGCTGAGGCATCGGACATGGTCGAAGCGCAGACCGATCGGGTCGATCTGTTGATCAACTGTTCCGGCGTGCTGCATGCGGATGGACTGCTGTGGCCCGAGAAGCGTCTGGCCGACTTGCGAGCCGAGGCCGTTGATCTCGCCTTCAGGGTCAACGCGCTCGGTCCTCTGCTGGTCGCGCGGTCCTTCGAATCTGTGCTCAGAGCCAGTCAGTCAGCACGTTTCGTCGCCTTGTCCGCGCGCGTCGGGAGCATTGGAGACAACCGACGCGGTGGCTGGTACGCGTACCGTGCGTCAAAAGCCGCTCTGAACATGCTGATCCGCACTCTAGCCATCGAGTGGCTGCGACTACCGCGACCGGTCAGCTGTTTCGCGCTGCATCCCGGCACCGTGGCAACCGATCTCTCGCAGCCGTTTCGCAAGAATCTGAGCGCCAAACAAGTCTTTTCACCTGTTAAAGCGGCCGAGCAGCTGCTGGGGACGATACACGGGCTGACTGCCGAACAGTCCGGTAGCTTTTATGCCTATGATGGTAAACCGATCGAATGGTGAGTCGAATCACGGTGAGAGATTCCAATGAAATATCCTTTTATTGCGGCCATGCTTAGCGCGTGTGCCGTGGCCTCGAACGCCGAACCTATGGACCCGCTCGGAGGGCACCGTTGGAACCATCGCGTGTTGATCGCCTTCGCGAACGATTCGGCCGACTCGCGGGCTGGCACGCTGAGAACCTCGCTCGCGGAGGCCAGCTGCGAGCTCGGGGATCGTGATATCGTCATCGGCTGGATCCTGTCGGAGGGAGCCAGTCGTGTAGGTGAAGTCGCAGTATCCGACGAGATCGCCGCTTCGCTGCGAAGCGGGTTGGGGATTCAGCCGGGCGAGTTCGCCGTCCTTCTGATCGGTAAGGACGGCGGGGTAAAGGCGCGTTACGGCGACGTGCCCGCGCTGAGCGCTGTATTCGCTCTTATCGATGGTATGCCGATGAGACGATCCGAGATGCGCTCGAGCCCATCCGGATGCTCCGGCCAGGACTGAGAGGCCGCCTCACGAAACCGGCGCGTTGAAGCTACGGCCCTATCACCC
>JAOTTJ010000246.1 GCA_029864465.1 Gammaproteobacteria bacterium
GGATCGCCATGCCGGCCAGCCGCGATCGCCTCGAACGCGGCGGCGAGCGATTCCGGCTCAGTCACGTTCGATTCCATAGAGCGTCTCATACGCGGCTGCGCTCGCCTCCCAGTCGAATCGCGCGGCCGCCGCTTCCTTGCGCAGGCGCTGCCAGCGCTCGGCTGAAGACTGCTTCAGGTCCAGCGCCGCTGCGATCTTGGCGACGAAGGCTCCAGCCTGCTCCGTCGGCGTTGCGCCCGCGAACACAAAACCGTCGACACCGTCGGTCACCGTATCCTTGAGCCCACCGACACCATGAACGACGCAGGGCTGCCCGGCGCGCATCGCAAGCATCTGCGCAATACCGCAAGGCTCGAAGCTGCTCGGCATCAAGAACAAGTCGCCGCTCGTGTAGAGCACATCCGCCAACGACTCTGAATAGCCGTTGAGAAAGACGAAGTTCTTGAATCGGCTCGCGACCTCCGTGAAGCGACGCTCGTATGCCGAATCACCGCTACCGACCATAATGAAGACACCTCGCCCGCCAAGCGCTTCCAGAATGGCCTCGAGCGCGGTGGTGCCAGACTCCGTCGCTTGCAGAAAGAGACTGGTCTTCTGACTGGCGATGCGGCCGATACTCGTAAGCAGCACTGCCGGACGTCGCGCGGGCAGTACGTCGATCGTTTTATCCGCCAGGTAGTGCGCGGACCGAAGCTCAGCGTCCCGTGCGATCCAGCTCGCCAGACTCGCTCGCATCGCGCCGACGACTTGTGTCCAGACGGGCGTGCGCGACTGCCGAGGCAGATACGTACAGCCGTTCAGGATGCCCGCAAGCCTCCCGGCCGCCTGCGCTGCTGCGAGCTCGGCCTCGAGGCCCTCGCCGCCGGAGAAACCCCGCGCGGGATCATTGGGCTCGAGAATCTCGCGCGCATAGCTAGGTGAAACGGTATTGACGGCATCGGCGAGGCGGATCGCCACGGCCATCGGACTGACGCAGTCGGGCCAACGCTTATCGGCAACGGTTTCTGGTTCATAGTCGAGCTCCGGGAACCAGCTCTCCAGCGCCGAGTCGTCCCCTTGCAGCGGACGCACACCCTGCATCGCAAGATTGTGAATCGTGAAGACCATGCGGATTTGCCGCAGAACGGAGCAGGAGGGTGCGTAGTGCCGCAGCAGCAGCACAAGGGCTGCTGGCCAATCGTTCAAATGCAGCACATCGGGCGCAGGCAATGCACGATCGGTGAGTGCCGTCGCCGAAGCTGCGCAGAAGAACGCGAACTTGCTCGCATCCGTCGCGAATGGCCCCTCGCCTTCCATCTCCGTATAGATTCGACCCGGTCCGTGAGGGGCGAAGAGCTCATGGTCGAGAACGTAATGTCGGACATCCGTGCCACTACGCTCGACCTCGAACAGATCGACCTCGTAGTCAGCGCCGGCAAACTCGACGTCTAAAGTTGTGCGTTGCTTTGCGCCCGGCAGGTCGGCAAAGACGCCATACGCTGGCGTCATGACAGCGGTCTTCCAGCCACGGGCCGCCAACGCGATCGGTAGATCGCGCATGACATCACCGAGACCGCCAACCTTCCCGTTTGGCAGCGCGCCGTTCTCCGCCGCCAGAAATAAGACGCTTCGATTAGTAATATCTGGTAACCCGACTAGCGTGTGAAATGAAGTTTCTGGCCCAGCATTTCCGGCGTCACGAGCACGATGCCGCTCGGCGTGACCCGAAATCCGCGCTCGCGATCCGCGTCGTGGTCCTCGCCGATCACTGTGCCGTCCGGGATTACCGTACCGCGATCGATGATGGCTTTGAGGACTCGGCAATGACGCCCGATCTCTACACCCGGCAATATCACTGAATCCTTGACCTGACTGTACGAGCGCACGACGCAGTTCGAAAACAACAAGGAGCGCTTGACCTTGGCGCCGGAGATAATACAGCCGCCGGACACCATCGAATCGATCGCCTCGCCGCGGCGGTCATCGTCATCGAAAATAAATTTCGCCGGCGGAGCTTGCTCCTGATGAGTCAGGATTGGCCAGACGTTGTCGTAGAGATTGAGCTGAGGAGAGACCGAGACGAGCTCCATGTTCGCCTCCCAATAGGAATCCAACGTACCGACATCTCTCCAGTAGGCCTGCGCATCCGTTTCAGTGTCACGAAACGGATAGGCGTACACACGATAGCTGTCAATAATCGCTGGAATGATGTTACGCCCGAAATCATGCTGGGAACGCGGATCGTCGGAATCTCTGATGACCTGCTCATAGAGAAAACCCGTGTTGAAGACGTAGTTACCCATCGACGCCAGACAGATCTCGCTTTGGCCCGGTATCGGCTTTGGTTTCTCCGGTTTCTCATCGAAACCGATCACGCGCCCGTCTTCGTTCACAGTGATCACGCCGAGCTGGCCTGCGGCCTCCTCGATTGGCACCTCGATGCAAGAGATCGTCAGATCGGCCTGGCGCTCGACGTGTGCGGCGAGCAAGGGCCCATAATCCATCTTGTAAACATGGTCCCCACCGAGAACGAGCACGAGCTGGGGCTGGTGCGTGCGGATGATGTCGAGGTTTTGATAGATCGCGTCCGCCGTGCCCCGATACCACTCGCCACCGGTGCGTTGCGACGCAGGCAGTATCTCGACGAATTCTTTATTCTCGAGCGTGAACTGGCTCCAGCCATGAATGAGATGCCTGATCAAGGAGTGCGCCTTGTACTGCGTGAGGACTCCGATCCTGCGGATGCCCGAGTTGATGCAGTTCGACAACGCGAAATCGATAATTCGAAATTTGCCGCCGAAGTAGAGCGCTGGCTTTGCGCGCCAGCGCGTGAGCTCGTGCAGACGCGAGCCCTGGCCACCTGCGAGCACGAGCGCAACGGTTTGCCGCGTCAGGCGGCTGACATAGCGCGCCTCGGACGGATCGAGGATCGGCACGCCCGGCAGTATCGTCATCGTCAAGGGATCATCCATCGCTGCATTCTACATCGGGATGCCAGATCACGGCGGGCACCGCGCCCCCGTACGTCGATCGCCTAGAGCCGCGCTCAGCCGGCCGTGCCATCGCGGTCCGAATCGGCAACGAGCTTTTCGACCGACGCGCACACATCTGTGGATATCTGATCGTCCATCACGCGCCACCGCCAGTTGTTCGTCGCCGTGCCGGGAACGTTCAAACGACCCGACGAGTCGAGGCCGAGATAATCCTGCAGCGGCGCAACGACGAGCCTCGCGGGCGTCGCGAATGCGAGGCGCACGAGGTCTACGTGCACGCTCAGGGACTGGCCGCCGGTCGCGCGCAGCACATTTGCGCGCATGTCGGCGATCGCCTCTGGTGATCGCTGCTCCGCTGCTTCGCCGAAAAACCAGCCGCGCGCCGTGTCGTTGTCGTGGGTACCCGTATAGCAGACGCAGTCCTCGGGAATCGAGCTCGGCTCGAAGTCGTCCTCGCCGACCATGAACTGCAGTACTTTCATGCCGGGAAACCCGCATCGCTCGCGCAGGCTTTCGACGGCAGGCGTGATGACACCCAAGTCCTCCGCGACGATCGGCAGTTCGCCGAGCGCGCAACGCAGCGCGTCGAACAACGCAGCGCCGGGACCGGGGCGCCACTGACCTTCTCGGGCGGTCTGTGCATCCGCAGGTATCGCCCAGTAGGCTTCAAAGCCGCGAAAGTGATCGAGCCGAATGAGATCGACGAGTTGCAGCATATGGCGAAGCCGCGATATCCACCAGGCAAAACCATCGCCAGCATGGCGGTCCCATCGATAGAGCGGGTTCCCCCAGAGTTGCCCATCGGCGCTGAAGTAGTCGGGCGGAACGCCGGCGACCTCCGTTGGCATCCCGGCGTCGTCGAGACAAATCAGGTCCCGCCTTGCCCATGCATCGGCGCTGTCGAGCGCGACATAGATAGGCACGTCGCCCATCAGGCGAACGCCGTGATCGGCCGCATAGGCCTTCAGATCGTTCCATTGCTCGAAGAAGATAAACTGCAGCGATTTAACCGTCTCGATCTCTGCGCGCGCGGCAGTTTCCAGCGCACACAGCGCATCGGGATCGCGCAATGCATAAGCCGGCTCCCACTCCAGCCACGCGCGCTGCTGGTGCATGTCCTTCAAGACTTCGAACAATGCGTAGTCGTGCAACCATGCAGAATCGTGCGTTGCGACGAAGTCGTCTCGTGCCGATTGCCTGGATGCGCTCGCGATCTGCGCGAATCGCTCGCCCGCACGTGCGAGGACCTGCGACTTGAGCGGGATGAGCCGCTCGAATGAGACCGACCCGCGTGGCAAGCTCTCGAGAACACTGACCTCCGCGGCCGTGACGAGCCCTTGCTGTAACAGGGACTCCAGAGCGATCAACAAGGGGTTACCGGCATAGACCGACTTGGACTGATACGGAGAGTCTCCGAAGCCCGTCGGACCGATCGGTAGGAACTGCCAGACCCGCAGGCCCATCACGCGCATCGCATCGATGTAGCGGCGTGCGGGCTCGCCCAGCGTACCGATGCCGTGAGGTCCCGGTAGCGACGTAAGATGTAGGCAAACGCCGGCCTCGCGGTCCCGTAACACCGTCATGGCGCGTGACGCCCCGCTACGCCGGGGGCCATCCGAAAGCCCGGTCACACTCAGTCATCGCCGAGATCCACCAGGTCCCAGAGCCGAAACACCCGTGACAGGGCCGACTGCGCGAGCGTGTGCTTCAGGCGACCGGCCACGATCTCGGCGCGGAGCTCGTCGGGCGTCATGAGCCGGATGCGAAGGACCTCGCCAGGATCGGGTGTCGGCGGTTGCATAGACTCGACGTCCTCGGCCAGCCAGTGATGGCAGAGGTTGTCATGAAAGGCGGGATTGGGCTGCACGCAGCCGAGATAACGCCACTGCTCACTGGCGTAACCCGTCTCCTCGAGGAGCTCTCGTTTGGCGGCGTCCATGACGCTCTCCGACGTATCGACGATTCCCGCGGGAGGCTCCAGCCCGACCTCTCCCGAACCGAAGCGGTACTGCTCGACCATGACGACGCGCCGATCCGGGGTCACAGCCACGACATTGACCCAATCCGGCGACTCGAGCACGAGGCATTCCTGCTGCTTGGCCGTCGCTCGATTGCGCATGAGATCGAGCCGC
>JAOTTJ010000247.1 GCA_029864465.1 Gammaproteobacteria bacterium
CCACCAAGTTAACGCTATTGGTGGGCGTATGGGGCCCGATCTATCGCGTATCGGCATTGCGCGCTCGGTTGAATCACTCGAGCGGCGCATCCGCGGCGACTACGGCAAGATGGTAGATCCTGCATTCGCACCGACGACGCTGTCGGCTGCCAACGGAGAGCGGATGCAGGGCGTAAAGAAGAACGAAGATCTGTTCTCGATTCAGGTCATTGACCTGGGTGGGCGCATTCAAGGCTTCGAGAAAGAGCAGCTCGACTCGCTCGACGTCTCGACGGAATCGCTGATGCCGATCTTCTCGCCCGAGGTCTTGAGCGACGAAGCGCTCGAAGACTTACTCACTTATCTAGTGACGCTGCGCGGCTACGACGCGGCGGTTGAATGAGGAGAGATCCCATGCGCGCTCCAGTTTTTCGGTTGTTCTTTTTCTTGGCCGCGTTGCTGACGGCGGCAGCCGCAATGGCTCAGCAGGCGCCGGTGCCGCGGCTCGTCTCGCAAGAGGAGATCGAGCAGGGACTGCCCGTAGACGGTTCGCGCTGGCTGACGTTCGGCGGGGACTATTACAACCAGCGGCATAGTCCGCTGACGCAGATCACACCCGAGAACGTCGATCGCCTCGTACCCCAGTGGACGTTCCAAACCGGTGAGATCGAGAAATTCGAGACGACGCCGCTGCTCAGGGATAACGTCCTTTACGTGACCGGGCCGTTGAGTACGGCCTGGGCGCTGGACGCGCGCACGGGCCGACCGTTCTGGGAGTATCGCCGCGAGCTGCCGGAGAACCTAACCGCATGCTGCGGGCTCGTCAATCGCGGCTTCGCGATGCTCGGCGACAAGCTCTTCATGGTCACGCTCGATGCGCATCTGCTCGCCTTCGATAGCGCGACCGGCCGCATCGTCTGGGATGCAACGTTGGCCGACTACAGCATCGGTTATGCCGCGACGATTGCGCCGATCGCGGCCAACGGCAACATCATCGTTGGCGTCGCGGGCGGCGAATTCGGCATTCGCGGGTTCATCGACGCCTACGACGCCGAGACCGGCGAGCGCGCGTGGCGGTTCTACACGATCCCGGGTCCCGGTGAGCCCGGCAACGATACTTGGGCAGGCGATTCGTGGCGGACCGGTGGGGCGAGCGTCTGGGTGACGGGCGCGTTTGATCCCGACCTCAACCTCCTCTACTACGGCATTGGCAACCCGGGGCCGGATTATCATAGTGAAAGCCGCCTCGGCGACAATCTCTACAGCGACTCGATCGTCGCGCTCGACGCCGATTCGGGCGAGCTGCGCTGGCACTATCAATTTACGCCACACGACCTTCACGACTGGGATGCGACCGAAGTCCCAATTCTGGCTGACATCGAGATCGACAGTGAGCTGCGCAACGTCGTCATGTTCGCCAATCGAAATGGTTTCTATTACACGCTCGACCGGGAGACCGGCGAACTGCTCGTTGCAGAGCCGTTCGTGCGCACGACGTGGGCCGAGGAGATAGGTGTAGACGGACGCCCGATCCTGTTGCCTGGTCACAAACCGACTGAGGACGGCGAAATCACGTGCCCGGATCTTCGTGGCGGCACAAACTTCTGGCCGCCGAGCTTCGATCCGGAGACGGGACTCTTCTTCGTCAACGCCCGCGAGGGCTGCATGACGTATTTCGCCTGGGAGCAGGAATACATTCCCGGGCAGCGATACACGGGCGGGGCGGGGCAGTACATTCGCGACGATCCCGACATGCCGCACTATGGCGCACTGCGTGCGCTGAACCCGGCGACAGGAGAGCGCATCTGGGAATTCCGCTATCCGACGCCGTCGGGAGCAGGTCTAATGACCACGGCGAGCGGGTTGATTTTCACCGGCGATGAGCAAGGCAACCTCATCGCACTGAATTCGCGCTCGGGCGAGCCGCTGTGGAGTCATCAGATGGGCGCGACACTCTGGGGCACGTCGGCGATCACCTATATGGTCGATGGGCGCCAGTACGTGCTCGCGCCAGCCGGCACGAACCTGACCGCCTGGGCGCTGTTCGAATAGGAGTTTTCGGTCCGACCCGATTTTCCCCTACGAAGGACCGCAGTTCAGCCCCGATTTTTACTCAGGGTCGAAAATGTTCGGGTGCGTGGCGAGTAGCGGACGCAGATCGTCGGCAACTTCGAGCATGATCTCCTGGAGCGTCGCGTGGAACGTCGCATTGATACGCTCGTGCGGGCGTGACGTGACGATATAGCTTTCACCTGCGACGAGTCCCGACGGATAAGTCTTCTCGAGCAGGAGATTGCCTTGCGTATCGTAGGCGACGATGTCGAGCTCGAACTGAATGCTCGGCGTGATCACTGTCACCGGGATGGGCTCGAACCCTTCAGCAACGGCCTGCATCTCCATCACGGTTTCATCGACGAACTGGTCGTAGCGGTACGAGAAACCCGTGATCTCGGGCTCGATCGCGATGATGTAGGGGAGGTAATCAGGCATTTCATCGGCGAACACGACCCCATAGTTGAAGTGCGAACGGAATACGCCCGCGGTGATTTCTCGCGTGATTGCACCGAGTGGAATGCGCAAATCGATGCCCTGGCCAACGAAGGATTCCGGTGGGCCTTCGAAGACGTATTGGTTGTCTTGATCCTCCATGAGTACGAGGATCTGTGTTTCCGCGAGATAGCTGGGAACGGCTGCCTCGAGGTACTCGGGCTCGTAGGTCACCTCGACGGGTGCGCAGCCGCCGAGGGTGAGCAAGAGTATCAACGTTGTCGGACCGCACAAACGCATGTAACAGCCCCCAGTTACGGCAAGATTAATCGCGCCTCGAAGTCTAGCCTAGCACAGGCGGTCGCGCGGCTTAGTGTGATTTCAGGTGCCGGTCGAAAAACGCCATGTAGAGCTCGAATGCCTGCTCCTGCACTTCGTCAGGCACCGTGACGCCTTCGCGCGGGCGCAGCAGTGCGTAACCGTGCTCCGGATGATCGAACGAGGCCCAGGTTGCATCCTTGCCGGCCTCGGAGAGCCATTCGTAGAGGAGCGCGAAAATGCCCTGCAAATGATCGTCATCGCGGCCCATTATGAGTAATGGCGTGTCGACCTCGCGGATGCGCTGCATCGCGCGCGCCTTGTCGGCAATCGATCGCGCGACTTCGATGTCTTGCAGCTGTAGCTCCGTGCCTGCCGCATCGCGCGGGGCCTTGCTCGTATCCATAGCGAGGTATTCCGTAGCCGCCGCCTCGCTTGGCACGCCCGCGGCGAGGCCGCCGCCGGCTGTCGCGGTCTTCATGATGATCTCGCCGCTGTGGCTGCTGCCAATGGCGCCGATGGCGTCTGGGTCCGTATACGGCAAGCCGCGCGCGTGATCGACGATCGCGAGATGATCGTCGGAATCCAGCGCCGGTACCGAGCGCAGCGTGCGGTTCCCGCCGCTGACGGTATCGTCCAGGAGCTCGGCTTGGGCGATCTCGTTATAAAAACCGGGCACCTCGTTGCGATAGCTCACGAATGCAGCGACGTAGCCGCGCTCGACGAGGCGCGTCATGAGCGTCTCAGTGCGGTCCATGTATTCGTCGATCTTGCCGATGCCGTCACTCCCCTGGCCGGAGCCGATCAGAATCATCGGAAACGGACCGTCGCCTTCGGGCTTGCGCACGCCGATCGGCACGTAGATCTCATCGCGCGTCAGCACGAGATGCAGTTCCCAGGGTGTGCCCGTGCGCGGCGTCGTTCGGTGCACCGAGATATACGGATGGGCGGATTGCCCGATTGCAGCGGTCTGCGCCTGGGTGCTGGCGCTCGAGAAGGCCGTCACGGCAACCCAGACAGCTGCGAATAGGATTTCCCTGCATCGAATCATCGTTGTTCTCCTGGAGCGGCTTTCGGTTCGGTGATGTGGGGCATTCTATATGGGGCCCTGATCGGGTGATAGAGGCGGCGTGCGCAGTCGCTGCGATAGGGAGGCGGTCTTTCGTGCGCGCAGTGCGAGTCCTGAGCGACGGGTCGCAGCGATGCTTGGCGCGTGGCTGTTAGCTACTCGAGCCAGATTCGCGAGACGAGTAAGCCCTCGCCGATGCGCTCGGGCTCGGAGTTTCCGCTGACGAACAGGATCAGCCCGGACACTTCGTCGATGTCGAGATTGCGGTTGCGCGGCGCACGCGAGATATCGCTTATGGGCAGGCGCACGATGCTGCGCTCGCGTGGTGCGAGGTCGATAATCGTATTGAATCGGTCCGAGTACTGATTGTTGTGCGCGCGGTCGTCTATACGAATGTTCAGCGGCAGCGCTGCGGGATTCGGGTTCGTGACGTCGATCGCAAGGGTTTCATAGCCGCGCCAGTCGGGCGCGGGCTCGGCGAAGTGCAAGCCGGGCCAGGCCGTCTTGCCAAAGGAGATGCGCATCGCCTGCTCACCGGCAAAACCCGCCCAGGTCTGGGGCATGAGGTCGTGTGCGCGTGACGTACCCTGCGCCTGTAGGAAATAGTCATCGAAGCTCAGGCGATAGTCGGCGAGGACCGGAAAGGCTGCCTGGCGCCGCGCGTAGGCGTGGATGCAAGTCACGAGTGGCACGGCCAGCACGAAGAACGGAATCAGTCCGCTCAACGGTATTCCGATTCGCCCGACGGTGCGCAGTCGCGAGTCGAAGACTGCGAACGCCGCAAGCCCGGCCCAGGCGCCCAGAAGATCCGTGCGAAAGTCCTCCAAATTCGCGTCGCGCGGAAGCCAGATCTGTAAGACCTCGGAGCCGAGCCCGAGCAATCCGGTGAGCGAGAGCACGGTACCGTAGTGCAACCAGACGGGCCACCGACGCGTCCATTCACTCCCCGCAACTACGAGCGCTGCCAGCGCGGCCGTTAATGCGAACGTGACGCCGTGACCTGTCGTGAGCACGACATCGGTCCAGCGACCCTGCCCGGTCACAGGCGTCCAAACGGTACCGAGCAGTACGAGCGCAATCGCAAGAATTAAGAGGAGGACGTTTCGGCGGCTCCCGATCATGCGGCTAGTCGGGCTCAGCCGCTTCCTGGCTCGCGCGCCTGGAGTGCGGCCTTATAATATTTACCGCGCTCGACGTAGTTGGCGACGATCCGTTCGAGCTCGACGATTTCGTCGTCCC
>JAOTTJ010000248.1 GCA_029864465.1 Gammaproteobacteria bacterium
AAACGTTTTCGTTGAGGTTAACGACCCGATCGATCAGCAGTATGCGTTGGGTAACGGCCTTTTTTTCTCACTGGGTCCTGGCAACGTCGTCCGTAACGATACCTTCACGGTCAATGTCTACGATTCGGTGGGCAGCGTAGTGGACACGGCCAATCCGTTCGACGGAACACGGAACGCAATTCCGAACTTCGATTCGGGCTTCTCGGTGTCTGCGGGTAGCTTTCTGGTCAACGGCGTGCAGATCGACGTGGCTGCGAATGACAGCATCAACTCGATCATTTCGCAGATCAATCAATCCGCAGCTGGCGTCACCGCCAGTTTCGATGGCGTGCGCGAGCGGGTCGTACTGACCCAGAATACGCCGGGTTCTGTGCCGCCGGTCGTCGTCTCCAACGACGCTTCCGGGCTGGTTGATGCGCTGAAGCTCACCGCCGCGGTCGCCGTGGCGGGCCGAGATCGGGACCTCGATCAGCCGCTTGCGAACCTTTCGCAGTTCCAGGGCGTCCAGAGCGGAACCGTGCGGATTAATGGCGTCGACATTGTGCTCGACGTGCAAACGGACTCGCTCGCTGCAGTCCTCGATCGGATCAACCAGAGCCAGCAGGGCGCGACGGCGACGTATACCGCGAGCCCGGAGCGAGTCCTGCTCGCGGCCGTCGATGCCGGCATCGATTTGAGCGTCGATGATGGTGGAACGGGCTTGTTCGCGGCGCTCGGGATTGCGAGTGGTCACTATCGTGCAGAGGAGAGGGGTGATCGGCGGCGAGCTGCGGCCGTCACGGAGGCAGTGCAGCGGGTCGGCCGAGAACTCAACGAGTTTATCGCGCGGGATCGATCCAACGCGCTGATCGGCAGCTTCGCCGGGCAACTGGATACCGTGCTGGGCACCGCTCTGACGGCTGACCGTAGCTTCGGACTGAAGCTCGGCAGCGACAACGCGAATCGGCTCGGTATAGACGCGCGGGCGCTGAGCCGCGCGCTGCAGTTCAACGAGCGTGCGGCACGTGCTTTGCTCGTCGGGGAGAACCAGGGTACGTCAGCGGGTCTCGTAGGCTCGCTGATCAATACGGTCGACCAGGCCATTCGGTCGCTCGACAGCATCATCGGCAGCCGGAGCGGGGCCGTCGACCTCTACGCCTGATCGGGGCGTACCGTGGAGGATACGGCGGGCCGCTAACTGGCGTCGGCGCTTGCCTGAGCCGGTATCCTCAAGATATCCCGGCTCGGGCCGAAACAGAATATGGGTAACTTCGCGAAGCACGGGCTATGACGGACGAACGACGGGCTACGTATAGAGTATCGGTCAAACCGACGAGCGGGCTCAGCGCGACCGTATGTCTCGCCAACCGCACGTGGAAAGCCAAAGCGGGTAATGTCAGCACGGAAGGCATGTTCGTTCGGCTCGAGCCGGAAGCGCCGGTCAGCTTGGAGATAGGCACGCCCGTCGTCGTCGATATCACCTATGACGGTGATCTGGCAAAACTGCACGGCGAAATCCGCTCGCGGCGCGCGGGAGGCTACGGCATTTTTTTTCCAACGCGCTGCGAAGACGGGTTCATCAACCCTCTGGACCGATTAGGCCATATCTGGGCGGAGCTGCAGCGCGATGATTTGTCGAAGCGCTTGTTCGTCGGTTCGGAGCTCCGAGATCGTCTGAAAGAGCAGGGCTGACGCGTGCAGGCCGGGCTATCCGCTAGCCGCTGAGTTCGGTTCAGTGCTTTGGCTGCTGGCGCACGTGCAGCGGCTGGCAACGATCCCCGGTATTGTCGGGCGCATCTCGGCGAACCTGTCCGCGGGCCTGTAGATGTCGCGAATCCCATCGAGCGTGGGCGCGAGTTGTTGGCCCTGAACGAACCCCTAAGGCATAGTTGACCAACAGTGAGGCACTGGATCGCGGCCCGTCGATGCGTCGGCGGTCGCGGGTTAACTCGGCGCGTGAGCGAGGAGGATGTCGTGGTGGAGTCCGGTCGGAATGCGCGATCGTTTATTGTCGCGTTAATTGGCGCAGCGGTCGCAGGGGGCTTTTGCGCCGGTACGAGTGCTCAGACGGCACCGAGTCATTTCGCCGATCCCAGCTGGCCGAAACCGCTGCCGAACCACTGGAAGCTGGGCGGCATTACCGGCCTTGCCGTGGACGGTGACGACAATATCTGGGTTCTGCATCGTCCACACGATCTATCGGACATGGAGCTCCTTGCCGAGCTCACCCCGCCGTTATCCGAATGCTGTGTTCGACCGCCGTCGTTGATTCATTTCGATCAGGCCGGAAACGTGCTCGGCTCCTTCGATGCGATACCGGGGCATGGTATGGACGTGGACGAGGAAGGATTCGTCTATGTCGGGCAGGATACGGTTCGCAAGTACGACCCTCGGACGGGGGCCGTTGTCGCCGCAGTGGCGCGAACGCCCGAGAGAGAAGGCGGCGGGCAAGTCGGATTGCCTCCGCCGGCTGAACGCATCCCCGGCAAGGGTACGTTGCGACATGCGGAGGTCTTCATGCCGGGAACGCCGGACGCTCCCGCCGAGGTCGCTGCCCGAGCGGCTGCAGCTCGCATGTTCCGAGAAAAATATCCGCCCGAGACGCCGATGATCGTTGGCGGCATCGAGGAGATTCGCGTCGTTGACGCGGACTCCGAGATATATGTCGCCGACAATTACCTGGGCGGGCGAGTGCTCGTCTTCGATTTGCAGACGCTCGAATTCAAGCGAGGCTGGGGGGCGTACGGCAAGCCGCTTTCGGAGATCAGCACTGACGACGCTGATCACGCCTATTCACCCAATGGGCCGATGGCGCAGGACTTCGTGGGGCATCTGACGCTGAATATATCCGACGACGGGCTCGTGTACGCGGCCGATCGTAGAGGCAACCGCATTCACGTCACGACCAAGCAGGGAGATTTCTTGAAGGAATTCGTGCTCGCCCCGGGGACTGGAAATGGCGGGTCGGCCGGTGGCGTTGCGTTTTCGCCGGATCCGGAGCAGCGCTTTCTCTACATCTCTGACCGCATGAATAACAAGATCTGGTTCCTGAATCGGGAGAGCGGTGAGGTGATCGGACATCTAGGCAGCATGGGCGAAAATGGCGGGCAGTTTTTCGGGTTACACATGATCGCCGTCGATGCCAACGGGAACATCTACACGGGTGAGGTAGACGCGTTCCGCGTGCAGCGGTTCGTGCCGGCGGATAGCCCTAAAGGTGCGTTGCTGCGTCGGCTGACCGAGATGCGGTGAGTGTCGTGCCGGACCCGCGACTGCGGGCGGCGCCCGCAGCGCTCGGCGGTCTTACTCCGCCGCTTGCGCTTCGACTTGCATAGCCAGATCCACCCATATCAGCTGGCTGCCAAGGCCGAAATCGCGGTACGCGTTCGCGTCCTAAAGCTCGAACTCGCGCCACTCCGGCATATAGGACAAGCCAAGGTTTACGATCTTCGTGATGAGCTCCGCGTACTCGATGCCGATGCTCGCTGCGGACTCGGCGAAATCTTCCGCGCGTGACAGATCTGGATTGGCGTTGGCTTCGAGCAGGAACACCGTACCGTCGTCGCGCAGCCGAAAATCGAGGCGCGCAAACCCCGTGATATGCAAAGCTCGGTAAATACGTTTGGCTAGCTTGGTAAGTCTTTGGATCTGATCGGGCGTCAGGGATGTAGCCTGGCCAGTCTCGATGCCGTGTTTGTCCTGATACTTCTGATCCCATTTGACTCTTCGCGTGGCAATGCCGGCTTGAGTCTGCGGCAGCGTGCCGAAATCCATTTCCCAAACGGGGAGTGTCGTCAGGCGCCTGTTGCCGAGCACGCCGAGGTAGAGCTCTCTTCCGTCGATGTATTCCTCCACGAGCGCATCGGTCTGGATATGCTCATGAATAAACTCGACGCGCTCCCTGAGGCCCTGCATGTCCTCGACGATTGACGCCTGTGAGATGCCGAGCGAGGCATCCTCAGTCGCTGACTTGACGAATAGCGGGAAGCGCAGCCGGCGCGGCTCGCGAAAGCGCTTGCCGAGCGGGAACAATCCGAACGCGGGCGTTGCGATCCGATGCCAGGCAAGTACCTGCTTGGCCAGCACTTTGTCCCGCGAGAGCATCATGCCGCGCGGGTTACAGCCCGTGTACGGTTGACGCATGAGCTCGAGATACGCGACGACGTGATGGTCGTAGGAGACGATGCCAGAGAACTGCTCGAGCAGGTTGAAGACGACGCGCGGGCGCCACTCGTGAATCGTCTCGCGAAGCTCGGTGAGACGATCGCCGATACCGATGATCCGGACGTTGTGTCCGAGATCTCTCAAAGTCGATAGGACGTCGTACTCAGTACGCCACTCGTAGCGTTCGTCCTCGGTCTTGTCAGCGGCATCTTCTGGCGGCACGAGCGATTCATGCACCATGAGCAGGATCTTGCTCCGCCTCATAATAGGTAGGTTTCCCGGTTACGTCGCAGCATATCGACTGCGACGCGCTCGTGCAGTGTCAGCACACGTCGCAGGCTCTCTCTGCGCGACGCCCGAAGCACGAGATCGAGGGCGTGTACGCGTGCCTCGACTCTTCGAATGACGTGGTTGGCAAAATAGGAGCTGATGGACTCGTTAGTCACGAGTGACAGCTGCAGTTTCGGTGCTATCTCGCGAATGAAACGTGCGGCTGACGTGCATCTTGAGCGGCCCTGCCGTCCGGCAAATTCGCGTGTGAGCCACTCATCGTAACGCCTATCGGACAACGCGTAGGCGCTCTTCTTGGCGCGGTAATGCTCGGCGAGAGTTTGCCGCAAGTCTGTCAGCGGGGCGACCGTGGCTCGGGAGCGCACCCGCGGCGACCGACCTGCAATATCAGCCATGAGCGCATCGACGTACTCGAGTTTTTTTAAAGCCGGCCAGCCAGCGTAGTCGCGTCGCCAACGGGCTCTTGGCTGTAACCAGACGGCGAAGGTTTCAGCGAAGTCTTCGGTCGGATGGCTTTGCGCATACCAGTAATCCAGATGCTGCACGTAGCGGCGGCTCGCAGGCCGTACGGCATATTTTTGCGGATAGGGCTCGGATGCGTAGCCGAAGACTTCTCTCCAGTCCGCACGGCGTCTGAGCCCATATGCGGTATCGATC
>JAOTTJ010000249.1 GCA_029864465.1 Gammaproteobacteria bacterium
ACTTCCTGCTCGATGCGCCCGAGGTCCGCGGCAATGTCGTCGAGCGTAGCCTCATCCTCATCCTCGGCTGCAAGCGCGTAGAGCTCGCGTGCGTCGTCGATACCGCTGCGTAGGCGGTCCAACGCGCCGACGAGGGCCTCGAGCGCCGCGCGCTCCTTGCCGAGCGCCTGCGCCCGCGCTTGATCCTGCCAGACGCTTGGATCCTCGAGTTCGCGCTGAACTTCCTCTAACCGGTCTCGCTTGGCCGCATAGTCAAAGATACCCCCTAAGCGCCTCACAGCGCCCACCCAGGTCAGTGATCTTCACTGTCAGCTGACTATGCTCCAAGGGGTACCTCTGTCCGTCGTTTCTCGAGCGCGCCAGCGCTCTCGTGGCGGCGCATGATAACGCAATCGGCCGTCAGCCGGGATGGCCCTCAGAACCGAGCTCAGCGGACGCGAACACGTGCTCGACGATGAGTTGTGCCAAGGGCCGCGGACCATAATCGTCCACACAGAGCCTGTAGACGAGGTGCAGGACATCGCCCGTCGCGTAATCGCAATCGCCGTGGTTGAACGCGATGGCACCGAGCGTTCGCCCGCTCGCGCGCTCGCGCACCTTCATCTTCAAATGCGATTGCCCGACGATGCGGTGGTCGATGAGCTCGAAAAGCCCATCGAAGCTCGGCTCCGGGAAACCTTGTCCCCATGGGCCCGCATCGCGCAGCAGCTCAGCGACCTCGACGGTCAAATGCTCCGCGGGCAGCTCGCCATCGGTCAAGACCTCACCCTTGAGCAACTCCGGGCTCAGATGCCGGTCCGCGACGCGTTGGACGGCTGCCGAGAACTCCTCGAAACTCGCCTCGGCGAGGGTCAGACCCGCAGCCATCGCGTGGCCACCGAACCGCTCGATGAGACCCGGATGAGCCGCATCGACTTCGGCGAGCGCGTCGCGAACGTGAAAGCCCGCAACGGAACGCGCAGAACCCTTGAGTGCGCCTGTCTCCGTGCTCGCGAACGCGATCACGGGCCGGTGATAGCGGTCCTTGAGCCGCGAAGCCACGAGCCCGACGATACCTTCGTGCCAATCCTGTCGATGCAGACAAACAACGCCCGGCAAAGCCTCCTCCGCGAGCGTCTCACTGGATTCGACCAGCTCGACGGCTTCGGCGCGCATCTGCGCCTCTATGACGCGCCGTTCGCGATTGAGGGAATCCAGCTTGCGTGCGAGCTCGAGTGCTTCGGCAGCGGAATCGCTCAGAAGGCACCGCACACCCACGGCCATGTCGTCGAGCCGCCCCGCGGCATTGAGCCGAGGTGCGATTTGGTAGGCCAATGAGGTACTACGCAGGTCCTGCAGCGACAGGCCTGCGACCTCGCACAGTGCCCGCAGACCTGGACGGCACTGACCGGCGCGCAGTCGCCGCAACCCCTCGTTGATCAGGATTCTGTTGCTTTGATCGAGGTGCACGACATCGGCCATCGTGCCGAGTGCGACGAGGTCGAGATAACGCGCGACGGCGCCCGCCTGGCCTAGTGCCCGCCCGAGCGCCGCGAGCACGTAGAACGCCACACCGACGCCGGCCAAATGCTTGCCCGCGAAGACGTCGCCAGCCAAGTTCGGGTTCACGATCGCGTTCGCCTGCGGCAGCTCCTTGCCCGCAAGATGGTGATCGGTGACCAGCACATCGATGCCGAGCTCTCGTGCCAAGGCAACGCCCTGAACACTGGAGATGCCGTTGTCGACCGTCACGATGAGCTCGGGCGTAGGTTTGTCGATGCGCTCGACAGCCTCAGGCGTGAGCCCATAGCCGAGCTCGAAACGATCCGGGACGAAAAAGCCCACGTCAGTGAAACCCAGATCCTTCAGGCAAAGCACCATGAGCGCCGAGCTCGTCGCACCATCGGCGTCGAAGTCGCCGAAGATAACGATCCGGTGCTCGCGGTGCCGAAGCAGGAGGTCCACTGCGGCGCCGAGCGAATCGAACTCCCCAACTGGCCTCAACGCACTCAGCGTAAGCTCGAGCTCGCCTGGCGAGCCGATATCTCGACGAGCGTAGATGCCACGCAGCACCGGGTGGCAATCCTCGGGCCACGCCCACGCCTCGGCGCCGGCGGCCGGCTCCCGCCGGGCGATCAGCGCCATCGCCTCGAGCTGGCGCCGCCTAAAGCCGTATACTTCGCGGCAGGATTTTTCTCGGCATTGTGCGGCATGCTGCTAAGCAAAGAAGACTCGAGCGTCAACTTGATCAACGCCTGGAGAGCCGGCGCCGTCTGCGTCGGCCAGGAGTGGTTGGAAAGCCACGTGATCATCAGCGCGCAAACTATCATTCGAGACTGGCCCGTGGATACCCCGGAAGCGCTGCAGCTGTCCGACCTCGACCCAGCCGTCGCGATGCAACCTGAGATCGTGCTAGTCGGCACCGGCGCGCGGCTGATTCTGCCAGACACGAATCTCATGCAGCTGCTCGGTGCGCGCGGAATCGGCGTGGAGATCATGGATACGCCGGCGGCGTGCCGCACGTACAACGTTCTAGCGCATGAGCAGCGCCAGGTCGTCGCCGCCCTCTTCATACCAGGTAATTAGCCGATCACCCGATCGCGCCCTGATGCGCCGAGCGCTGGGCAGCGACTCGTTGAAGTCCCTCGGCCGAGTGCACGACAAGGCGAGAATCGGTGAACAAGCGCAGCGTATACGCCAGTACCTGAGCATCATGAGCCGATTCTCAACGCGACCCCCAGGACGGGGGACGTGTCCGGATTTGTCGGGAACAACTCCGGACCAGGCAGGTGCCGGCTCAGGGACTTCAGTGACTTGTTACCGGGGCAGGTGGCGTAGCGGGTCGACAGGCGTCCCATTCTGACGAATCTCGAAATGCAGTTGCGCGCGGCGCTGCGGGCCGAGGCCCATCGTCGCTATCGCCTGCCCCGCCCGGACATCCTGGCCCTGGCTGACGAGGAGCCGGTCGTTGTAACCGTATGCACTCAAGAAGCTGTCGTTGTGATTGATGATGACGAGCTGCCCGTAGGCCTGCAGGCCGCTACCCGCGTAAACAACGCGCCCCGCAGCAGCCGCGCCGACTTCCTGGCCCGCCTCACCCCCGATACCGATGCCGTTGACGAGACCGCCGGAAGCGCCGAAGGCTCTGAGCAGCGGGCCTCGCGTGGGCCACTGCCAGCGCGGCGGCGGGAGTTGTGGTGGCGCCGGCAGCGGGCGAGCGCGCGGCTGGGGCGACGGTCGACTCGGCGTGCTCGCGGGAGCCGGGGTGCCAGGCCGCAATCGCAGACGCTGCCCAACGAATATCACATCCGGATCGCTCAGGCCGTTCCAGCGTGCGAGCTCATCGTGACTGACCCCGTGCCGCCAGGCGATCGCGTAGAGCGTTTCACCGGGCTGCACAACGTGCACGGTCGCCGAGTAGTCGACGAGGGTGCTCGCGCAACCGCTGCTCAAACAGGCCAGCAGGATAATGCCGGCGAGGCGAATCACGTTAGGAGCTGCGGGTTGCCGTTCGCCCGAGCGCATATCGCGTACCCATCGGTTAACGCAGCTGTAAAACGAGGAACACGACGATGGCCAAGGCCACGCTAGACCACCCGACCGCGTCGATGTTCGCGCGCAGACGCCGCTCCATCGGCTCGCCGCCCCAGATCAGCAGACCGGCGACTAGAAAGAAGCGCGCGCCCCGCCCAACGGCGGATGCGAGCACAAAGAAGGGGAAAAACATGTGCAGTGCGCCAGCTGAGATCGTGAATATCTTGTATGGAATCGGCGAAAACCCAGCGATGAAGATGGCGAGAACACCCCAGGTCTCAAACCAGCTCGTAGCTCGCAGGTAGGCATCCCAATAACCCCAACTCATCAGGTAAGGCTCGATCGACTCCAATGCGACCCAGCCGATCGCATAACCCGCGATACCGCCAGCCACCGAGGCGAGCGTTGTCACGAGCGCCAGCCGCCAGCCGCGCGCCGGGCGAGCAAGCGTCATCGGCGCAAGCATGACATCGGGTGGAATCGGAAAAAACGAGGACTCCGCGAAACTCAGCGCGAGGAGATACCCCTCTGCGTGGGGATGCCCTGCCCAGCGCAGTACGCGGTCATACAGTGGCGAGAATATTCGCATCAATCCATCCCTGCGACGAGCGGCACGAAGCTGACCAGCCCCAAGCGGCGCTGTTGAAACTCATCCCCGTCACGAGTGATGCACACGAGCTTTTGAGCCCCCGAGCCGCCGATCGGTATCACGAGGCGCCCACCGTCGTCGAGCTGATCCAGCAAAGCCTGAGGCACCGTATCCGGTGCCGCAGCGACGATAATGCCCTGAAATGGCGCCTGACTCTGCCACCCGCGCCAGCCGTCTGCGTGGCGTACTGTCACATTGTTGATCTTCAGTCCCCGCAAGCGGGTCTTCGCGCGCTCGACGAGCGGCTGCATGCGCTCCAGGCTAAAGATATGTCTCGCAAACGGGGCCAATACCGCAGTCTGATAACCGCAGCCCGTGCCGATCTCGAGGACTTTGGGGATCTGCTTGCCGGGCTCGAGACCATCGATAAGCGCCTGAGTCATGAGCGCGACGATATAAGGTTGGGAAATTGTCTGACCAAAACCGATCGGCAACGCCGTGTCGTCGTAGGCGTGACTCGAGAGCGCCTCGTCTATGAACAAATGCCTGGGCACCGTGCGGATACGCTCGAGCACGGCCTCGTTCGTGATGCCCTGCGCGCGCAGTCGCTCGATGAGCCGCTCGCGGGTGCGCGCGGACGTCATGCCTATGCCGTCGAGATTGCTCGGACTCATTAAACGTCGCGGCTAAGCTCGGCCGAACCAACCGCTCAAGCGCTCAACACCTTCGTGATCGGTCAGGTCGACCTTGATCGGCGTGACCGACACGCAGTCGCTCGCGATTGCATGGAAGTCCGTGCCGGGCCCTGCATCCTGACCCGGACCCGCGGGACCAACCCAGTAGACGGGCCGACCCTTCGGATCGAAAGCCTCGACCACGGGCTCGGACTTGTGACGGAAGCCCAAACGGGTCGCACGAATACCCTGAATTCGATCCTCTGGTAAATCGGGAACATTGATATTCAGGATAGTC
>JAOTTJ010000250.1 GCA_029864465.1 Gammaproteobacteria bacterium
GTACCTGCAAGATCACATCGTTTACTACGCGGGTCCGGCAAAGAAGCCGGAAGGTTATGCCTCAGGCTCGTTCGGTCCGACGACGGCCGGGCGCATGGATGCGTACGTCGATCTATTCCAGGAAAATGGCGGTAGCCTCGTTATGCTTGCGAAGGGCAACCGCTCGAAGCTCGTGACCAACGCGTGCCGCAAGCACGGTGGCTTTTATCTCGGCTCGATCGGCGGGCCGGCCGCACGGCTCGCGCAGGACTGCATCAGGAACGTTGACGTGCTCGAGTATCCGGAGCTTGGCATGGAGGCCGTCTGGCGCATCGATGTCGTCGATTTCCCCGCGTTCATCGTCGTCGACGACAAGGGCAACGACTTCTTTGCCGAGCTCACCGGCGCCGTGGGCAGCGTGCCGGTCCGAGCCTAGCCAGGCGTGGCCCTCATTCGCGCTCGGGCCAACTGATGGGCTCCAGCTCGTCGGTCGTTACGAGCACGGGAAGCTCGAGCGAAGAGGGGTTTACGTTATCGTGATGAATGCGGTTTGCGGCCGGCGCGGTCGTGCGCTCACGATACAAGGGTCCGCCGGTATTCGTATTGCGGTCCCAGCGCGGAAAATTGCTCGAGGAGACGTCGACCTGGATGCGATGGCCGGCGCGGAACCGATAGGCGATATGGCCTAGCTCTATCGGCATCGAATAAACCTGCCCCGGCTCCAGCAATCGTTGCTCGGGCCCGCCCTCTCTGTAGCGCGCGCGAACAATGCCGTCAGCAACGAGCATCGTGGTGCCGTTGGGATACCGGTCGATGAGCTTGGCCGTGAAATCCGTATCGGGACGGTTGGATGACGCGCTCAGATTGATGCGCATCCGCCCGGCGATAACCACATCCTCATCGAGCCTTTCTCCGGTGTAGACGAGCACATCTTCGCGATTCGGCGGCTCGACCGGACGCTGGTCCATGGGGCCGGCTGCAATATAGAGATTGCGCCCGCCCAGCGTCGGCACGGGGTTATCGGGGTCGTAGACGTAGCTCCGGCTAGGGGCGTCCCGTACCGGGGTCTGATCTCCAAGGGAGCCATCCGCGTGCAGGTAGAACGTTCGTGTCTCTACGCCAGAGGGCGGCCAGCTCGGCGACGCGTACCACTCCCCAGGCGATGCCGAGACCGCAAAGGCGATCTTCGGCAACTCCTCGATCGCCTCGGCATCGTCTTTGAGCCAGTAATCGAACCACGGGATCATCGGGAAGATCGGCCATGCGCTCGGGTCGTCGATTGCGTAGTGGGTACCGTCCATGATCACAAACCGCTGATTGCCGGTGCGCGCCTCAGTGCGCATGAACGTCTCCATCATCGCGGTATTGAAGACGTCGTACCACATGCCGATGTGCAACATCGGCACCTCGATGCCAGAGGACGTGTCGAGTGCGCCGGTCCAGTCCGAGCGAAATCCGGCATTGAGCATCTCGACCCAGAGCGGCAAGGCTGGGGCGACGGCCGGGTGCTCGATGAGCGGCAAATGCCGCCAGATCGGGCTGGTGGCAGCGCTGCCGCCCTCGGCGGCTGCGAGGATATCGTCGACCCGCGCGCGGACCTCGGCGCGCACGCTTGCCGCCGCCGCCTCGGGGTAGCCGATAGCCTCATAGTGGAACGGATCGGCGTTCATGGCTTGCTCCGCCATCCACGGCATCGTGAACTCGTAAGCGAGTGCGCCGCCCGGCCCGAGCAATGTCTTGTCGAACAGATCACCGGTTGCAACTTGCACGTAGGCCGCATCGAGCCCGGGCGGATTCGCAGACGCAAGCAGCAAGCTCGTGATGCCGTAGGCCGAGTCGCCGAGCACGCCGATACGGCCGTTGCTCCACGGGCGCCTCTCGATCCACGCAACGAGATCGGCGCCGTCCTCGCGGTCGGTCGTAAATATTCGATCCTCGCCTTCGGAGCCCGTGCGCCCGCGCGTGTATTGCACGACGAGTGCATAGCCCCGATCCGTGATTGCAGGCCAGCCGACTTCGGCCGGTCGCCTCGCCGTCTCGCGGTTCTCCTGCCTCGGAAAGCCGCCGAGCGTATTGAACGGCACGCCGTACGGGGTTCGATAGATCAACGTGGGGAAAGGCCCCTCGTCAGCAGGAAGGTAGACGAAGGTCTTTAGATTGACCCCGTCGCGCGTCTCCATCCCGGTCTCGATGATTCGGAATCGCTCTTGCGCTTGCCCAATGGTCGCCATCGCGAGCCCAATGAACACCAGCCAGGCAGGAGCCGTCGTCTTCATCTATTAGCCTTGTTTCTCAGAGTGAATGACTCAGCGCGCATCTTACAGCCCGTCCGCTCGGGTAGCCGCAACCGCCCGTGGGCCGAGCCTGGAATGGCCCGTGTCCTAGTTTTTCTGAGACCAGCTCGACGGCCCAGTCGCCGTGTCCGGCTTCGACTTCTGCGGCTGGCGTGGTGTCGGTCACGATGGCGATCTCGGCGCGCCGCGCGACGAAAACATATCCTCGGTGCACAGGAGTTCGAACCGAACGATCGTGCGGGTTCCGGCGAACGACCGTGCGCTTTAGGTCCCTTGGGCACCGTCACGTCTGATTCTGCGAAGGACCAACTGTCTCGAACACGCGACGAACGAGTGTGCTGTTGCGAATTCGATACAGCGAGGGGCGCGGGCAGAGCGCGATGGCGCTAACGTTCCTCGAAATAGACCTCGCAGTTGTCGGTGCCGACCTCGAGGCCCGGCTCCCAGGTCCAGGCGAGGAAGCGCGGCCGCTCGATCGGGGCTGTGAACGTGACCGGATCGTAGGCCCAGAAGTCGTAGACGAGCGTCTCGCCCTCGAGCGTGAAGCGCTCGACGATCTCGATCTCCCCGCTTTGCGGGATGCCCCACCATGGCGGCAGGTCGAAGAACCGATAGTTAATGCGGCTCGTTTCGACGACTAGCGTGTCGCCCTCCCAGTGGCCGCGGGAGTAGCCGAGCTTCGAGGCGTCGACGTCCGCGGGATCGGCATGCGCGGCCATGTCGATGAAGCGCGTCTGGTTGTAATTCTCCGTACGGATCAATATGTCCTCGCCGAGTCGCGAGATCTCGAAGGGGCGAGAGCCCGCAATCGTCTGCACGCGTGGCATCCCCGGTAGCGAGCAGGTCAGAACCGGGTCGTCGGCGAGCGGATCGTAGGCCTGCCAGGCGGCCATGGCCTCGGGCGTCAACGGTGGCAGCTCGTCGATCTCATAAGGGGTCCCGCCGCGCCATACCCAGACGCGATAGATACCGGTCGGCGGCTCTGCCACGGCTTCGGTCTCCGGGACATGCCCGCCGCCGATGAACTCACCCGACCATCGCGGCTCGGCGCGCGTGAATATGAGCTCGGGACCGCCCGCGGCGTAGATGTGGGCGAGCCTGAGCCAGGTCTCGCGGCGATCGGAACGCTGGCCGGCTCCGCGGACCTCGTCGCCAACACCGATGTAGCCGTCGATGAGGCCTTCGGAGCGCACACTCGTCGCGCCCGGGCCCTCAAGTACCCAGTCGGTTGTCGCTCCGTCCGCCGATACCGAGCGGACTGTGTACATGATGTGCGGGTTTCGCCAGACGACCCGGATGACTTCTCCTTCTATCTCGATCATCTCCCCGCCCGTGTACTCGACACGCGAGTGGTGCGCGGCTGCCGAGAGCGGCAGCAGCAGCGCCGCTGCAACCAGCGCTGGCCCGCGGGCAAACTTGTCTCTCATGGCGTCCTCTCCGTCGCGCAAGCGCGATTCCCCTGCGTCGCGGCACATCGGCAGACGGCCCGACCGTCGCTGCTCATCATCCACGCCGGTTTGCCTGCTGTCCATTCGTGCCCGTGCCAAAGGTTGGTTGGCGCGCCGCCGCTGCGTTGCCGCTCTCGCTTGCCGGTGCTAGATTGGCCGACCCCCAGAGATGCGGTTGGAGTGAGGTATACGGGTCATGGATAGCAGAGCAGCGGCGGCCCGCGCGCAAAAGGTCGCCGACACGCTGGCCGATGCCGCAATCGCGCACCGAAGCGGCGATGCTGCGGCAGCAAAGCGCCTCTATCGAAAAGTGCTCAAGGCCCAGCCCGGGCATTTCAAGGCCCTGCGCTTGTCCGGCGCGTTGGCGCATGAGGCGGGGGAGGTCGACGAGGCGATCAGACTGTTGAGCGCGGCCGTGCGCCATGCGCCGCCGCAAGAGACCGGCGCGCTCGAGGATCTCGGCCTGCTGCATCTGCAGACGGGAGAGCCGGATCGGGCGGAGACACTGTTCCGGCGCGCCGCGGCGATCAACCCGACGAGCCTCGTGGCGTTGACTCGCCTCGCCTCGACACTGCTTACCTGCGGACGCGCGTCCGAGGCGATTGAGGTTCTGGGCGAGGCGCGGGAGATCGATCCGAACGACTCGCGGATCGCGTATGCGCTCTCGCACGCATTGCTCGAGAACGGCGACTTCGACAAGGCAATCGAGGTAGCCGACGAAGCGCTCGCGTTGCGTGCCGAGGATCCGCCGACGCTCCTCGTCAAGGGCGTCGCCCTGTATCAGGTCGAGCGTCATGACGAGGCTGAGCAGGTACTCCAACAGGCGATTTCGCTGGAGCCCGATGAGATCAACGCGTGGCTCCACCTCGGCCAGGCCCGGCTCGCGCGCGCGGAAAACCTCGGTGCCGTCGATGCTTTTACGAAAGCCGCGGAAATAGCCCCGGATCTCGCTACGGTTCAGAGTGAGCTCGCGAATGCACTCAACGCCGCCGCGCGGCCGGACGCCGCCATCGAGGTCTGCAATGCCTTCCTCGAGCATCATCCGACCGCAGCCGCGAGCATTGTCGTCAAGACGCTCGCGCTGCGTGATGCGGGTCGCGCCGAGGAGGCCGACCAGTTGTTAGGCCAGGACACGTTGATCGTCGCGCGGCAGATCGAGCGGCCTGGGAGTTACGACGACCTCGCATCTTTCAACAAGGCCCTGGAGCGAATGATTCGAGAGCACCCCTCGCTCGGCCGTGTACATACGAATCGCGCTACCCAGCACGGCGTTCAGACGGGTAG
>JAOTTJ010000251.1 GCA_029864465.1 Gammaproteobacteria bacterium
CTCGACGTGGGTGCGCGGGCTTCAGAGCCTGGTGCCACGATGCCGACGATCGCAGCGATTGTCACTGAGGCAACCTCCGCACAGTCGGTCGACGGTCCTAAGCTTACTGCCGAGTTGCCTGCTGGCGGCGAGGCCCGTCTACCCAGCGCTCTCGCCGAGCGCCTTCACTGGATGATTGATCAGAATCTCGGTGAAGCGCGCATCAAACTCAATCCACCTCAGCTCGGGGCGATCGACATCAAGATTACCGTTGCGGACGATCAGACTTTCGTGCAGTTCACAGCCTCGCAGGCCGGTGCTCGCGAGGCCATCGAGTCGGCGCTGCCGCGGCTTCGAGATCTGCTCGGCGCAGCGGGCCTGGAGCTCGGCGGCGCAACGGTCGGGGGTGAAGGGATGAACCGCGACCATCCGCAGATCAGGTGGAGCTCGCTACCGGAGCTCGAGCCCCTCGACGTCATCGAGCCGCTTGTGCGTTCGGCGCATCTGGCCGATGGTCAAATCGACATCTACGCCTGACGGTTAAACGCCGGGTGCTTGACGGGTTTACCACCCGCGCCAATTTTTCGACGCGCGCGCGCTCGATGATAAATATCTAATCTATTGATATAAATAGTATTTTCATTGTCTGTCCGCTGGCATGGTTCTTGGATAACCAAGTCGTCAGTTCAACACGAGTAGGAACCAACCCGTGGCAGATGAAGACAACGACGAAGCAGTTGCCGGGAAACAGACCAATTCCGGTGGGGGTCTCGTCAAGACCCTGGCGTCCGGTGCCGGCATATTCGCGGCCGTGCTCCTCGCGCAGATCGTCTCTCCGCCGATCACACGCATGCTCTACGGCGATCCGAACGCGGCCCCTGAGTCCGAGGCGGCTGTCGACGAGGCCGCGATGGAGGAGGTCGCCGTCGAGCCCATCAATCTCGACCCGGCACTCTACGTGCCGCTCGACCCGGCGCTCGTCGTCAGCGTCATGTCTCAGAGCGGCGAATCACATTTCCTGCAGATCAATGTGCAGGCGATGTCGCGCGTGCAGGAGCACGCCGACGCGATTCGCGATCACGCGCCGGCGATACGCAATAGTTTTCTGTTCGTGATCTCGAAGCATTCCTATGACGACGTCCTGTCTCCCGAAGGCAAAGAAGCGCTCCGGCGTGCGATGGTGGCTGCGGCCCAGGAGGTCATGCGGCAAAACATCGGTGAGGCCGCGGTCGAGGATCTCTTCTTTACGAGCTTCGTGGCACAGTAGCGCTGATCGTGAGCGACGGCGAGGAGAATGACGGTGTCCTGCGTTCCAGCGCGGAGATGTCGAGCGAAGAGGTCGAGGCCCTGCTCGAACACAGCAAGGCGAAGGCCGTCCCGGCCAAACCTGGAGAAGTCCGCACCTATGACCTCGCTGGCCGTGAGAGGATCATTCGTGGCGCGATGCCGTCGCTCGATCGCATCAACGAGCGCTGGGTTGCCGAGTTCCAGCAGACGCTCTCGGACAGAGTTCGGCGTGGACTCGAAGTCATCGTCGAGAACGTCCAGCCCATGTCCTATGCGGACTGGCTCGCACCGTTTCCAGCAGCGAGCAGCCTGAACCTGCTCAACGTCAAACCCTGGGGCGGCACTGCGCTCATTGCGATCGAGTCGCGTGTGCTTTCCGGTCTCGTCGAGGCCTTCTATGGGGGCGGTGCACCTCAGGCGGAGACGCCCGCACGGGCGACGCTGGGGCGTGCCGAGGAACGTTTCAATCGGCTCATCGTCGACTCGTTGACCGAGCGGTTTCAGGCCGCATTCAGGCCTGTCGCGCAGCTGGAGTTCGAGTTCGTTCGTACTGAGCTCAATCCGCACTACGCCTCGATCGCCACGCCCAGTGAGACGGTGCTCGTGACAAAGCTCGAGCTCAAGCTCGACGAGCTCGCCGGACAGATCTGCCTCGTCATGCCGGCTTCGCTCGTAGAGCCCGTGCGTGAGCGGCTGGACGAGCAGCTGCGTACGGCCTCGCCAGAGAGCAGAGCGCAATGGCAGGGCGCGCTTCGTGAGCACCTTGCGGTCTCGGGACTCGAGCTCACGGGGGTTTTCTTCGAGGGCCAGATCACGATGAAAGAGCTGCTGCGCCTGAAATCCGGTGATGTCTGGCCGATCGAGATGCCAAAGACCGCCGTGCTGCGCGCCGGTAGTGTCCCGTTGATTCAAGGCAAGTTTGGGCGATCGCGTGGCTACAACGCGATCAAGGTAATCGAAGCCGTACAGGGATACGGCACTGACGCCGCGAGGAGAAAGGTCTAATGGCCGGTACCGAGCAACCGAAAAATCCACCGCAGAGCGACGCGGACGGCGCACGCGCGCAGTTCAGCGAGCTCGCAGGCGAGGCGGCTCAGGGTGGGGGTGTCATGAATATCGACCTCCTACTCGACGTCCCGCTCGCGCTGACGCTCGAGGTTGGGCGCACGCAGATCGCCGTCCGAGATCTCCTGGCCTTGAGCCAGGGCTCGATCGTCGAGCTCGAGAAGTTGGCTGGCGAGCCGCTCGATGTGCTTGTGAACGGCACGCTTGTCGCTCAGGGGGAGGTCGTCGTCGTCAACGAGAAATTCGGCATCCGCTTGCTCGACGTTGTCAGTCGAGCGGAGCGTGTCGGGACCCTGCAGGAATGAAGGCGACGCGCGTCATCGCAGGGTTCCTGGCTCTCGTCGGATGGCCGGCATGGGCGCAGGAGGGTTCGTTCCGTGCCTACGATCAGGTCCCGGGCGTCGCCATGAGCCTTGGCCTCGTCGTGGCAATTATCGTCATCGGCGCGTGGTTGCTGCGCCGCTCACCGCTCGGTACGTTCGCGCGTGCGAATGGCCCGCTGAAAATCGTCGCAACGCTGCCGCTCGGTCCCAAGGAGCGTTTGATACTTGTCGAGACGGGCGGCTCGCGTCTATTGCTGGGTGTAGCGCCGGCCGGCATTTTCACGCTGAACGAGCCGTCGGCTCAAGGCGTGCAACCGATACCAGCGAAGCCGCCGGCGCGGCCGCGTCCGCCTGCGGACTTGCGTGAGCTGTTGCAGGATCCGCGCTGACATGCGTTATCTATCGGTTTGTTTGGTTCTCGGTCTCGCGTCGGGTGCCGCGGTTGCGCAGGGCGTGCCGGCACTGACGATTGGCCAGATGGCCGGAGGGCAAACGTTTTCTCTGAGCGTGCAGGTGCTCGCGTTCATGACGGCATTGACGCTGCTGCCTGCTCTGCTGCTCTCGATGACGTCATTTACGAGAATCATCATCGTCCTCGCCATTCTGCGCCAGGCGCTGGGTACACCGCAGACACCGCCCAACCAGGTTCTCGTCGGTCTCGCCCTGTTTCTGACGTTGTTCGTGATGGCACCCGTCATGACGACGGCGTATGACAGCGCCGTCGAGCCCTATCTCGCCGGTGAGCAGCAGCCGCTCGAGGCGGCACAGCTAGCGCTCGACCCGGTACGCGAGTTCATGCTGTCACAGATGCGGGAAAGCGATCTCGCGCTGTTTGCCGGTCTTTCGGGTCACGAAGATATAGAAGATCCCGCGGAGCTACCGATCTCTGTTCTCGTGCCGACGTTTATCACGTCCGAGCTCAAGACGGCGTTTCAGATCGGGTTTCTGGTCTTCATTCCGTTTCTGGTTATCGATCTCGTGGTAGCGAGCGTTCTGATGTCGATGGGCATGATGATGCTCTCGCCGATGCTGATCTCCTTGCCATTCAAGATCATGTTGTTCGTTATGGTGGACGGATGGTCGCTGTTGTTGGGAACACTCGCCGGCAGTTTCGCCGCGTGAAATAGGATCGACTCTAGAATGTCTCCGGAAACAGTCGTCAGCGTCGGACAGCAAGCCTTGATCATCACGGCCTTGCTGGCTGCGCCGATGCTACTCTCGGCGCTTGCCGTCGGTCTCGTTGTAGGCATGTTCCAGGCGGCAACGCAGATCAACGAGATGACATTGAGTTTCATCCCGAAGCTGCTGGTCCTCGCAGCTTCGATCTATCTCGGCGGCAGCTGGATGTTGCGGTTGATCGTCGGATACACGACGAACTTGCTGCACAACATACCGAACATGATTGGTTGATCGATGGGGCTGGAAGCGATTCTTGGGGTTGAGTTGAGCTCGTTCCTGTTTCCGCTTTTTCGTGTAGCGGGGCTGATCATGGTCGCGCCCGTTTTCGGCTCGCGCCTGGTTCCGCAGAGAATCAAGCTCGTGCTCGCAGTGTGCGTCACGCTAGCGATTCTTCCGACCCTGCCGGTGATCAGCATCGACAGTGGGCCCCTGGTGTCCGGATTCATCGTAATGCAGGAGATCCTCATCGGTGTTGCCATGGCATTCATGGTGCAGATGACCTTCGATGCACTCGTCATCGCCGGACAGACCATCGCGATGACCATGGGTCTGGGCTTTGCGATGCTCGTCGATCCGAATCGCGGCGTATCCGTGCCGGTGCTGAGCCAGTTCTTCGTCATCATCGGTGTGCTTACTTTTCTATCCCTGAACGGGCATCTCGCGCTTCTCCAGATGGTCGCAGAGAGCTTCGAGTTGCTGCCGGTCGGCCAGCTCCTATCTATCGGGAGCATCTGGTGGCTGTTGGAATGGGGCTCGGAAATGTTTATCGGTGCGGTGAGTATTGCGCTGCCGGCCGTCGTTTCGATCCTCGTCGTCAATATTGCGTTCGGCGTCATGAGCCGCGCTGCACCAACGTTGAATTTATTCGCGATCGGGTTTCCATCGGCGCTTCTCCTGGGATTTATCGTGCTACTGATCAATTTGGGGACGATCGGTGCGGTGTTCGCGGATCTGTTGAGCTCGAGCCTGCTGAGTGTTGTCGACATGCTGGGCCAGTGAATGGCGCCACGAACTGATTAGCTATGGCCGAATCCGATACACCCAGCGACCAACGCACAGAGCAACCGACAGAGAAGCGGTTGCGCGACGCGCGCGAGCGCGGCCAGATTCCGCGCTCGCGGGAACTCAGTATGGCGCTCGTCATGCTGGCCGGGGCTGCCTCTCTGATCG
>JAOTTJ010000252.1 GCA_029864465.1 Gammaproteobacteria bacterium
ATGATAGCGGCGCTCCATGGCGCGGACGGTTCGATCCCGCGCGTCTTCGTGCTGTAGACGGCCTGCCATGTCGTATAACAGGCCCTCGCGCAGCGAGCCATCGCTGATCCCGATATGCTCGAGCTCGAGTGTTGCCATGACCTCGGCGAGGATTGCCATACCGCCCGCAAAGACTGGTGCTCGCTCGGCACTGAGCTCAGGCAATTCCAGACGGTCGAGATTGCCTGCCTCCGTCATCCTCTGGATGATCGCCTCGACGGCCGAACAGCTGATTCCGGTTTCGACGAGCCCTAGCGCCTGCGCGACCCGCGCAGCAGCGCGGATCGTTCCGGAGGAGCCGACCGCACGCTCCCAGCCCCAGCGCCGATACAGACCGGCGACCGGGCTCAGCTCCAGCCGCGCTGCCAGACGCGCTTTCTCGAATCGCTTCTTCGTCGTTCGTCCGTTCTCGAAAAATCGTACGCTCGATCGCACGCAGCCGATAGACAGACTCTCCAGGTGCTCGGGCTCATACCCCTTGCCGATGATGAGCTCCGTGCTGCCTCCGCCGATATCGATGACGAGCGTTGTCTCCTCTACATTCGCGGACAGGTGTGCGACCCCGAGATAGATGAGTCTCGCTTCCTCCATGCCGGAGATGACCTCGACTTTGTGTCCGAGGACTTCCTCTGCAGCAGCCAGGAAGTCGTTGGCATTCTTGGCTCGACGCAAGGTATTCGTGCCAACGACGCGCACCTGACTGGCGTCCATGTCGCGAATCCGTTCGCCGAAGCGGCGCAGGCAATCCAGCGAGCGGTCTACACAGTCACGCCGCAGACGCCCGCGGCGATCGAGCCCGGAAGCGAGACGTACCATTTCCCTGAGGCGATCGACGATGATGAGCTGGCCGTGCCGGAGACGGCCGACGACCATATGAAAGCTATTGGAGCCAAGGTCGACGGCAGCAATGACTTCGGAGAGCTCAGGATCCGCGGCGCCGCGAATTGATCTGAGTATCGAGACCAGAGCGACGACCTACATCTATACGGAGAAGGAGGATCCACAACCACAGGTCGTGGTCGCGTTCGGATTACGGATGATGAACTGGGCGCCCGAGAGATCTTCCTCGTAATCGATCTCCGCACCCGTCAGGTATTGAACGCTCATTGGGTCGATGAGCAAGACCACGCCGCGCTTCTCGATTTGCGTGTCGCCATCCTGGACTTCCTCGTCGAACGTGAAACCGTATTGGAATCCCGAGCAGCCGCCTCCGGAGATGTAAACGCGCAACTTGAGCGCAGTGTTGCCCTCCTGCTCAATGAGCTGCCCGACTTTCGTCGCCGCAGCCTCCGTGAAATTCAGCGGCGGCTCGGCCGACGCCCATTGCGGCTCGCTCATTTTTCCTACTCTCCTGCAGCTTTCACGGGCGGTACAAGCTCGGGCTTTGGCGGCTCGGCCAACGGCCGCCTCGCCGCTGCGTCCATTTCATGGATAAGCTTGCCGTTGACCTCCGCGCCGATCGCCATCTCGATAAGCTTGTACTGGACGTTGCCGATAACACGCGCGCGCGGCCCGAGCTCCACGCGCTCGGTTACGCGCACGTCGCCTTTGACTGTGCCGTTCAAAATCAGGTTCGGCACGACGACCGAGCCCTCGACGCAACCATTCTCACTGATACTCAACGTCGCCAGCTCGTCATTTGCTACCTCAACGTTACCTTTGACATAGCCGTCCACGTGGAAGCCCCCCGTGAACTCGATGTCTCCATGCACGCGCGTATCGCCGCCCACGAGCGTCCTGACGACAGCCTGATTTCGACTCTTCTTGCCAAACATGCGCAACCTCTCGCGGCGGCCCCGATCAACTAGCCTCGATTATAGCCGTGCTGGCGCTTGATAACGTCAATCTGGTTCGACGAGCGCCCTAACCGGCGATCGCGGACCACTCGAAACTCTGCTCCGAGGCTTGCCCGCTGGGCTCCCGGGGCCGAATCTGCATCAGCACCTCGTCGGGCTCGAAGCCCTCCGGCAGGATCAGCTGGCGCTGCAGATCCTGGAAATAACGAAATGCGTAAGCCAGCGCGCCGTCGGCACCGTCAGCGACGACGTCGTCGAGGGTCAGATGCACCTGTTCGCCATCGAGCGAGCCCGAAATGTCGAAACTGACAGTGCCAGAAACGCGGCGATCATGCGTGATGGCCTGTACGAGAACGAGGTGCAACAAGAAACCCTGTTCGGCATCGGTCGGCCGCAGCTCCAAGCTCTGGACGCGAAGCCCGGCGGCGCCGTCCTCTGGCGAGATAATTCCGCGATAGAAGGCCAGCTCCTCCTCCTGTGCCTGAATCTCGGCCTGCAGTTCATCGAGATTCTGCTCGACCAGCGCGTAGGTCTCCTGATCGATCTCCTGGGACGTCTCGAGAATCGCAACCTGGCGTCTCAGCTCCTCGATCGTCTGATCTCGCTCCGCAACTACCGCTGTAAACTCATCTCGCTCACGGCGCTGGTCGAGATACGAGTAACCGCCGTTGAGCCGGCCGAGCTCGTAAGCCAGGAACACGCTGCCGGCGACAGCTACGATGGCCATCAGATAGAGGAGCTTCGGCTTTTTTCTGACGCTCACGGTGTCTCGGACCTGTTAATTCATACTAGAGTCGAGGTTAGATCGAAAATTGTGCCCGGTCGAGCTCGTCTTGACCTACGATCAGGTCACAGCCAGAGGCTTCGCTAGCCCACCTGCGCCCGCCAGCGGTGCGGCCACCATGAAGGTTGTGGCGGTGGCCCTTGCTCGGGGAAGGCCAACGGTCCGAGCTCGGTCAACGCCTGCACGTACACCTGACGCTTGAAGTAGATGACCTCCTTGACCGGACGCCAATAATCCACCCAGCGGCATCGATCGAACTCCGGTGTCGCCGTCGTGTCGAATCGCACTCGGCCAGGGTCGGGGTCGGAAATCAATCGCAGCAGATACCAGCACTGTTTCTGGCCGATGCAAACGGGGTGTTTCTCGCGCCGTACAAACTGATCGGGAAGCCGATAGCGCAGCCAGTCGCGAGTACATCCGAGCGACTCGACATCTTCGGGCTCGAATCCCATCTCCTCGTTGAGTTCCCGATACATCGCCTCTTCGGTCGACTCGTCCGGCGCAATGCCACCCTGAGGAAATTGCCACCCGGATCGACCTACGCGCCCGCCGATGAGCACGCGACCGCCACCATCAGTCAAGATGATGCCGACGTTCGCCCGGTAACCTTCAGCGTCTATCCAATCCATGGTGTTACGATCGTGTCTGTCCGGCGAGGTTCTCGTCATGCGCTGACAGAGCTAGAGTCTACTCATACGTCGAAGACCGAGTCCAGGAGCTGCCGGTGCCGCGCCCAGCTCGCGTTTCCAATTCCGGCGCCATTTCCCGTGCTCGTATCCCGGTGTCGATGCGGCCCCACGCGAGTCGACCTAATCCTGCTGGCGGCCCGGCGGCGAATCTGCTCGGAGGTAGTTTCGACCAGCCTCCATGAGGCTAACGAATCCCGCCTCATCGTTCGTACCAACCAGGTCACGAATCTGCTGTGCGGCGGCAACCAGCGCATCGAGCGATGCACTCCCGTATTCATTGAGCGCCTGAATTTCGAAGTACAGATGCGGATTGTCGCCCGCAACACGGCTGGCCACGGAGAGCTGCGCGTCGAACGTCGTGCTGGACAGCTGCTTGAGCTTGGGCACGAGCTCTCCACTACCCGCGAGCGCCGTGAAGAATGCGAGATTCAGCGCATGAGAGAGGCCCAGCACATAGCCGATAAGGCGATCGTGTTCCTCGAGACTCATATCGACGAGCTCGGCCATCGTCGAGGCGAACAGCGCGCGCGCTTGATCGGCGGCCTCGGGGTCGCCGACGTCGACGAAGATAATGTGCCGGTCTGAAAGGAGCTGCGTATCGGGGCCAAACATCGGATGCAGGGACGCGACGCGGCATCCCGCGCGGTGCAGCTTCTCCAAGCCCGCCTTCAACGGCGTCTTCAACGATCCGATATCGAATATCAGCCCGGACGGCTTGCGCTCGGCGAGCGCCTCGAGAACTGTCGCCGTTGCCTTGAGCGGTGCGGCGACGACGATGATGTCGTGATCGAGCGCGCTCGCGCGCCAATCCTCGATGCGTGGAAAGGGCGCCTCGCTCAGCTTCGGATCCGCAATCTCGACCCCATAGCCTTGCGACGCCAAGAACTCGGCGATCCAAACGCCCATCTTGCCGGCGCCGCCGATAATGAGCGCGCGTTTGCCTGCGCCGGAGCTCTCGGCTGCGACGCGCGTTCGCTCCTGTTTCGCCAACGAGGAGCGAATCAGAAGGCGCATGATGTGCTCGGCGACGTCGGGCTCGGCACCGAGCGCGGCGGCTTGCTCTCGCACGCGCTCGAGTATCTCGCGCTCGCGCGCGTAGTCGCGCGTCGGCGCGCCCGTACTGATCTTGTGCGCGCTGACTTCCGAGACGATCTCTTGACGTTGTGCGATTAACTCGATGAGCGCCGCATCGATGGCCGAGAGGCGCTGCCTCAAATCTTCCAAGCTCATGTGATTTCCCCTGTGGCTGCGGTTTGTACTCGCTGCCACCGCGTGGCGCAACCCTGGAATAACGCCAGACGGGTTAAGACGAGGGTAGCCAACGCCAATTACAGGGGCTAATCTGCCCAGCCAAGATCCTCGATCAACCATCTCAGCGCCGTGACGACCACGATCCCCGAGCTCGACGATCCGATGATCCTGGTCGGTCAATGGCTCGACGAGGCCGTCGAGGCAGCCGCACAACCGAATCCGAGCGCGATGACGCTTGCTACCGTCGGCAACGATGGTAGAGCCTCGGCGCGCGTCGTGCTCGTCAGAGGACTCGACCGGACCCGCGGCTATGCGGAGTTTTATACGAACTACGGTTCGCGCAAAGCGAGCGAGCTCGCCGGCAACGCCTGGGCCGCTGGCGTCATGCACTGGGACATGCTCGGCCGGCAACTCAGGTTCGAGGGCCCCGTCATCGAAT
>JAOTTJ010000024.1 GCA_029864465.1 Gammaproteobacteria bacterium
TCCAGGGATCCCGACGAGATGCGGCCCGAGGGTTTTGACGACGATCTCACGGCTGCCCTCGAGCGTATCAGTCAGTAAAGCGGCCGAGCTCTCACCGGCACGAACGAGAACCAGCGACACGAAGTTGTCGTCCTCGGGTAGCGAGGACGGGGCTGCGCCAACAAACGATCCCAGATGTTGCAGCCGGTAACTGACGTCGCCGTGGTCGAGCCTCGGATCGTCGGCCGTCAGCAACTCGAGTAGTTGGTCTTTCGGCACGCGCGTAACGCCCTCGACCGTCGGCAACGGAAGCGCGAAGGTCTCCTCGCCGACGTCGACGATCAACGCGTGTGTGACTGCCAACGTGTACGGCAACCGCAGAATGAAGCGCGAGCCCTCGTCGCGCGTTGACTCGATACGCAACGAACCGCCGAGCTTCTTGACCTGGTCGTTGACGACGTCCATGCCGACACCGCGTCCTGCGGTATGTGTGAGCTCGCCGGCGGTCGTGAATCCGGGCTGAAGAATTAGCTCCATTGCATCGCCATCGGACAGTACTTCACCTTCGGCCAACATGCCTAGCTCGCGCGCCTTCTGACGGATAGCGTCGAGGTCGAGGCCTGCGCCATCGTCGACGACCTGGATCAGCACCTCGGAACCGTCGCGCTGCAGCTGCAGACCGATACGCCCAATCTCCGGCTTACCTTTCGCCGCCCGCTCCTCAACCGTTTCTATGCCATGCACGACTGCATTGCGCAGCAGATGCTCGAGCGGAGCGAGCATGCGCTCGATGACCTGACGGTCGAGCTCTCCCTGGGCGCCTTCGATCTCGAGCTCGGCAGACGTACCGGAGTCCGCGCACACCTGGCGCACGATCCTCGCCAAGCGCGGCACGTAGCGCTGGAAGGGCACCATACGCGTCTGCATGAGCCCATCTTGCACGCTCGTCGTGACGCGGGCCTGTTGGGTTAGTAACGTGCTTGTCTCATTCGCGAGCCCGCGCAACAGATCATTGAGACTCGCCACATCGTTTGCGGTTTCCGCAAGCGCTCTGGAGAGCTGCTGGATTTTCGAATAACGGTCGAGCTCCAGCGGATCGAAATCACCGCGTGCCTCAGCATCATCTTGATGCGTGTGTAGTATCTGTGCCTCGGTCTCCGCTTCGAACTGGCGCAACTGGTCACGTAACCTCACGACAGTCTCGTCGAGCTCACTGAGGTTGGCTTCCAGATTGGTCGACTGCTGCGCGAGTCTCGACTGGAAAATATTGATCTCGCCGACGCCGTTCAGCAGCGCGTCGAGCAGTTCGGCGTCGACGCGCACGAGCTCCGGGGCGATCCCCACGGCTTCATGATCCGCGTCCCTAGCCACTTCCGGCTGAGACTCGATTTCATCGCCGGCGGAGAGCTCGGCCACGGCGGGTACCTCGGGCTCCGCGGCTCGCGCTTCGTCCGGGTAGGTCAGGTCGTCCGGGGGCGACGTCGTTGTGCCCAGCGCTTCGAGATCGAAATCTAACGCGGGCGCAGGTATCGCCTCGTCGTTACCGCCGATTTCCACCTCCGCAGGCGCCGCGTCTTCGAGATCGATCGCGTCGGCAGCTTCGATCTCGACCGGCATCTTCTCCGGCACAGCCGCCTCGATATCAAGGCTCCGCACAGGTTGCGCGTCCGCCGACGGGGCGCCACGCGCAACGAGATCGATCCGCTCGAGGAGTGCCGAAGGCTCCTGCAACGGGCGCCCCGAGTTGATCGTGTCGCGCATGTAGTGCAACTGATCCAGGCTCTGCTGGATCACGTCGATCGCATCGGCGGTCGGTGCGAGGTTCCCGGCTGCCATTCCCTCGAGCAGATCTTCGAGCGAGTGGCTCAGGTTTCCCATGACCGCCATGCCCGCCATGCGGGCCCCGCCCTTGAGCGTATGCAGCAGGCGCTGCAGCTCGGCAAGCTGGCTCACCCGGCTCGAGTCCCGGCGAAAATCCTGCAACGCGAGCTCGGCAAGGTCCAATAGCTCCGTAGCCTCTTCGGAGAATATCGCGACGATCTCCGGGTCGAACTCTCGCACGGCCTCTTCGACCGCTGGCCCCTCGGGCGTTGCCTGCTCGGCAGGCTCCGCACTCGTCGCCGCACCGAGTGCGCGAAGATCGGCGGTGAGCTCTGTGATGTCATCGGCAAACGGCTCGTTCGCTTCGAGTGCCGCTACCATGCGCTGCATCGTCAACAGGGCGCGCTGCAGTGCGTTTATGCCAGCTTCGTCGAGGTTGACTCCAGTCTCATAACCCGCGCCGATGTAGGTCGCCAACGGCTCGATGACCCCGATGAGCGGATCGAACGACGCCATCGTCGCGCTGCCAAGCAGGGTGTGGCAGGCGCGAAATAGCGGCTCCTCTATCGAATAAGGCGCGTCGGTCAGCTCGACGCTCGCGAGATAGTCAGAGATGGCCTCGAGATGGCTGCGAGCCTCGCGGGCGAAAATTTCCGCAAGCACAGGATCCATGCTCTCGCCGGGCGATGTGCTCGCTTGCACCGATGATATTTCCGGACCGTCGAGGACCGGCATCTGCATCGTCTCACTCGCCAGCACAGCCTCGGAGCCGGTCTCCGAATAAGCGTCGGCACGGTCCATGAGTTTCTCGATCTCGGCCTTGGGTGATGTGCCGATCTCCAACTGCTCGATGAGCTGCGGCAACGCCGCTGCCGCCTCGTCGAGAAACTCGAGCATAGGCTCGGTCACCGGCAAGGTTCGGTTAATGACGCGGTTCAAAATCTTCTCCACGCTCCAGCAGAACTCGCCGATCAGCTGCGCGCCGACCACCCGGCCACTGCCCTTGAGCGTGTGGAACGCACGCCGGACGGATGTCAGCGCGTCGCTGTTATCGAGATCGGCTTGCCAAACCGGCAGATTTCGCCTTATGCCCGCGATCTCCTCCTTGGCCTCCTCGATGAAAAGCTCCACGAGTTCCGGATCCGACCGATCCTCGCCTGCCCGCATGACGGCCGGCGGCTGCGTTCGGGCAACCGGCTCCAGCCCAGCCGGCGGCAAGTCCGTGGCAACGAGGGTCTCAGCCGCATCGGCTGTGTCCAGTTCAGGTGCTTCAGTCGCCGCCGCCGAAGCATAGCGCTCGAGCACGTCGAGGCATCGTTCGGCGTTGTCGAGCATGTACCACGGATCGCTGCGCCCAGCCGCAACGGTCTCCATGTAGTACTCGATGCTAACGATCGAGTCAGCGAGACGCTCGAGCTCGTTCGAGTCCATGACGGCCTCGCCCGGAGCAAGTCGGTTCTTGATCACGGCGCCGATGCGCTCGACGATCACGACTGCACGCGATTTGCCCAGCATCAGGAGGCCGGCAGTAATGCCATGCAGCTGTGGCTGGACTTGATCGAGAGCACGGACATTGCCCGGATCGTCGAGCAGCTGAATCACGATCTCCTTGATATGCGACAGATTGACGATACATTCGCCAAGAACTGTCTTCGTGACCCGCCGGTAATGCTCCTTTTCATCCGGCTCGGCCGCATCGTCTGTCTTGCCGCCGGCCGGTGCGATGGCCCGCACGAGCTCTCTATCGAGCGTGTCTTCTACATCGAGCAGAGTCGCGGCGATTTTCTCGAGTGACGCTTCCTCCGTCATGGCGCCGGCGACGACGATCGCCTTGAGCTCTTTGGCCTCGGTACGGATTGCGTCGCGAAGATTGGCGAGACCCAACACGCCGAGCGTGTCGGCAATCTTCTTGAGCATCTCGAGCTGCGGGGCAAGATCTGCCGTATCGTCCATACCCGTGCGCACGAAAATGTCCAGCGAATCCTTGACGGTGCCGAGATCCTCCTTGATAGCTCGCGCCACTGTATCCATGAGCTTCGTGCTCGGCGCGGCGAGCTCATCGCGAGCCTCAGCGAGCTGGTCTTCCGCGGGTACAAGCTCATCGAGGTTATAGACCGCACGCAGCTCCTCGAGCCGCTCCTGGTCACCGCTCGCCCGGCTGACGTAATAGAGGAGCCCGTTCAACAGATCGACGGGCGGTGACTGCACGAACGTCGTCTCGCCTTCATCGATGAGCCGCTTGAGCTGCCGGTCGGCCTGACCGACGAGCCGCTTGAGCGCGACGGTTTCCTCGAGCCCATCGTCCCGTAGCGCTTCGAGGACGGCCGTGAGCACGTACCATATCTGACGCCCGGGCTCGGTCTTGACGGCCTTCTCGACCTGTTTGCTGATGTCGATAAGCTGCTCGAGCTGGGCCTCGGCGCGAACGCCGCGAATCCAACCGAGCAGTGCTGCTTGGAACAACGGACGCAGCGCAGCGAGCCCCTGCCGATCGACTTCCTCGCGCGTCTCTGCCGCAACCGGTGCGGACGGCGTGGCGACGAATCGCCCTTGGGGCCCGGCGCTCAGCAGCACGAGCGTACCCTCGGACAGAATTGGCCGGTTCGCCAGCTCGCGCAGATCGTTTATCAGCGGCAACAGCACGAGCGCAACGTCACGACCACCGCTCAGCAGCCGGTCGATATAGGCAGGCAGCTGCACCATCGCGCGCGTTAGCGTTTCCACGCCGCGGTCGAGGTTCTGCTCATCCTTGATCGCCCCGAGGAACTTGCAGGTCTCCTGCATCTCGTCGGCCAGGAGAGCCGCTCCGTGGGCTTCGACTATCTTCAGCGCACCACTCGCCAGATGCAGCAGTTCCCCGCAACGCATCAGACCTTCGGAACCCGCCTGACCGTTGATATAGGACTCGAGCTGCGCCCGCGCCGAGTCGAGCGTCGACGTCAGCTCGCTACTGACAAGATCGAGCGACTGGGCAGCCGTGTCCGTCATCACATAGGGTCCTGCGGCCTATCCGGACTGCAGTCGCTGGTCAGGTGGGTCTTGTGGCGCGTCGTTGGTCGTCATCTCGTCGCCGACGTCCTGCTGCAATCCTTCGAGGACCTGTGATTGACTCAGTATTCCCGTGCCGGTTGCATAGTCGGGAAGCGTGAAACCGCTGACAGTCTTACGCAGCTGGCTTGCGAGTTCCGACAGCTTGCCGATCGCGCTCGACGTCGAAGCGCTGGATTCCGTCGTTCTCGAGCTGATCTCCCTAAGGATGCGCATGCTCTCGGTAATGTCCGCCGCAGCCTGCGTCTGCGCCTTCGTAGAGCTTGAAATGTTTTGCACGAGGCTTGCGATCTGGTGGGAGACCTGCTCGATCTCGATTAACGCGGCGCCAGCGTTCTCCGCTAGCAGCGCGCCGCCGACGACGTCAGTCGTGCTGCGCTCCATCGAGACAACGGCCTCGTTCGTATCCGACTGAATCGTGCTCACGATGACTTCGATCTGTCGGGCGGCGTTGCTCGAGCGCTCTGAGAGCTTCTGTACCTCGTCAGCCACGACCGCGAAGCCACGGCTCGATTCGCCGGCTCGCGAGGCCTCGATCGAAGCATTGAGCGCGAGAATATTCGTTTGCTCGGCGATCTCCTCGATGAGCTCGACGATATCACCGATCTCCTGGGAGCTCTCACCGAGCCGCTTGATGCGCTTGGATGTATCCTGGATCTGCTCCCGGATCGTGTTCATGCCATCAATCGTTCGACGCACGGCCTCACCGCCCTTGTGGGCGACATCGACCGCGTGCCGAGCAACATCAGAGCTACGTTCGGCGTTACCCGAAACCTCCTCGATCGACATGACCACATGGGCGATCGACTCCGATGCGCCGGCCGCCTGTTTGACTTGGGTTTCCGCCGCCCGAACGAGATGCTGTGAAGCAGCCTCTGTCTGTTTGGCGGCAGCATCGACGAGCAATGAGGAGTCCTTGACGGTCGTGACGAGCTCCCGAAGAGCCTCGATCGCATAATTTATCGAGTCGGCAATCGCGCCGGTTATGTCCTCGGTCACCGTTGCCTGTACGGTGAGATCGCCGTCGGCGAGGCTCGACAGTTCGTCGAGTAAGCGCAGAATTGCCTGTTGATTACGATCGTTCTGCATAGCGACGTCGGCACTCGCTCGACGAGAGTCCCGCGAGCGAACGTAGGCGAAAACCATAAACAACACGAGCAGTCCCGCGACTACCGCGAGCGCGATTGCCAATCCGCTGTTGCCTGGACTGCCACTTGCCACGCTATCCGCGTCGATGTCCTGGTAAAGCTCGAATAGCGCCTCGGCGGAGACGTCGAGCGTATCGGCGGCGGCTCGCGCAGCCAACAAGCTGTCTGAGACACCGACGATCGTGCCGATACTGCCTCTGACGTCGTCGAACACTTCGGCCGCGCTCTCGAGCGCCCCCGCCGATGCGGCACTCGTAACTGCCACCATGTCCAGCGTCGAGCCCTCACCCGAAAGCCCTGCGAAGATGTCCCCCAAGTACTGCTCGCTCTCGCGAAGCACCTGAATGAGCTCGGTCGTTGCACCGCCTACGGCGAGAAGGTCGAGGCTCTGACGAATTCGCTGCACCGTGAGCTCGAACCGGTCCAGGTAGCGCTGGTTCGCCGCGAGTCCTCCGGTTGACAGGGCGCTTGCGAGATTGCCCGTCGCGACCAGTAGCTCCGGCGCAAGCCCGCGAAGCTGCTCGCGCGCGCGCGCCGCGGACTCGGACTGGTCCCGCAGCTCCAGAATGGCCGCAACACTCGTCTCGATGGCCGTCGCCTCGGCACCGGCGGCGAGCGCTCCCAGCACCGAGCCGGGCGCTGCCGCATCAGCGAGCGCTTGTCTGAGCCGCGAGAGCTCCGCACGGCTCGCCGTAAGCCCATCGAGTGCCTGCGCATCGCCGGCAATCGCGGCGCGGCTCTGGGCCCGAAGACGCTGAGTCACGGCGATGAAGCGACCCGACTCCACGATCTGCTCCCCCGATCCACCCGTCCAGGCGAGATAGGCGAGACCGAGCAGCACGGCCGTCAACACGGCGGCAAGGCCAGCCAGCGCCTTTGACCATAGATCGACCGGCATCAACTTGCCTGCGCCTCGACGACGTCGGCCGCGCTCAGGAACTGCTCGTCAGCGAGCAATTTCGGTAAGCGGAAGAAAGGCCAGGCCTCAGCGCCGCGACGGTAACTTCCGTCGATGTAACCCTCACAGCGAATCATCGGTGTGATTGCATCACTACGGTAGTCGGAGGCGTTGAAGCGCCGGAAACCGAGCACCTCGTCGACGAGCAACCCGGTTGGCACGTCACGGCTCGAGGCAACGAGCACGCGAGACCGGCGATCCAGCATCGAGATGCCGCCCCCGAGAAACGCCTTGAGATCAACGACAGTGATGAGCTGACCGCGTACGTTCGCGATCCCGCGCAGCCAGGACTTGGCGCCCGGAACTCGCGTCATGAACTCCGGTACTGACAGTACCTCCTTGACGTCCGCCCGATCGGTCACGAAATGGTCGGTACCGAGCCTGAAACCGACACCGATCCACTCGCCGCCACGCTCCGCGTGCTTGCCTTCGCGGCGCACGGCCGCGGCGCGCGCCTGCTCTTCCATCGCTAGAAGCAGCTCGTAGGGCCGATCGTGTAGCTCTGTGAGATTCATCGCGCTCAGTGCTCTGATCGAGAGAGCACTTCCTGCGCCTTGGCGACCAGTGCATTTGCCGAAACCGGCTTGACGAGGAAGTCCACGGCACCCTGGCGCAATCCCCAGATCTTGTCGGTCTCCTGGCTCTTCGTCGAGATGATGACGATAGGTATGCCCTGCGTAATCGGGTCTCGGGCCAGCGTGCGGGTTGCCTGGAAACCGTTGACACCGGGCATAACGACGTCCATGAGTATCAGATCGGGCAGGACCCGCTTGGCGAGCTCCAGACATTCCGAGCCGTTGGTCGCGGCAACCGTCTCGAATCCGTGCTTCTCCAGTGCAGTCTTCATGACATGCACTTCGGTCGGCGAATCGTCAACGATCATTACTAGTGCCATTCGCTAAGTACCCCGCCCAGACCTATCTGCCGGTATGGCTCTGAATGGCACCGAGCAGCTCGTCCTTGGTAAAAGGTTTGGTCAAGTACTGCTCCGAACCGACCAGCCGCCCTCGCGCCCGGTCGAACAACCCATCCTTGCTCGACAGCATGATAACGGGAGTCTGCTTGAACACTTGGTTGTGCTTGATCAAAGCACACGTCTGATAGCCGTCGAGCCGTGGCATCATGATGTCGACGAAAATGACGTCGGGATGATGGTCCGCAATCTTCGAAAGCGCATCGAAACCGTCAACGGCTGTATAGACCTCGCAGCCCTCTTTCGCTAACAGCGTCTCGGCAGTTCTTCGGATGGTTTTGCTATCGTCGATGACGAGTATCTTGAGGCCCGCGAGCCCTCTGTTTGCAACCGCAGCACTGTCACCGGACACGAACCCCTCCTGAGTCAGATACTCTGATCGTTGCGCAGAAACACCGAGAACCGCACTCGACACTCCCACGAGCCACGACACCGTCGCCACCGCCCGATGCGTAGGACACGCGCCGAGCTGCAGCATTATCCGGGCCCCACGCGCCTTTTAACATATTGGCCGAGCACCTTCCACGGCGGCACGGCGTGCTGAGCCAAGCGCCGCGAGTCCTTCTGACGCACGCCGAGCGTGCGATCCCTGGCTACCCGGAACGCCGCCTCACGGTATAGTAGCGCCGTCCGCGCCCGGCAGAATGCGACCCTTCGCGCAAAAAAGGACGGAGAAGACCGCATGGCAGATACGAAACGCCGTCTCGGCATGGTCATGGATCCGATCGAAGGGATCACGCCAGCCAAAGATTCGACGCTCGCAATGCTGCTCGCGGCACAGCGCAGAGGCTGGGACCTCGTCTATCTGCGCCAACAGGACCTGCTCATACGTGAAGGCGTACCCATCGGCCACGGCAGATTCGTCACGGTTTTCGACGATTCCAAACATTGGTTCGAGCTCGGCGATCCATGGGAGGGCAGCCTGGACACGCTCGATACGGTGTTCATGCGCAAAGACCCGCCGTTCGACATGGAATACATATATTCGACATACATTCTCCAGCTCGCGGAGGATCGGGGCTCGCTCGTCGTGAACGAGCCGAGGAGCCTGCGCGACATCAACGAGAAGGCTTACACAGCCTGGTTCGCCCACTGTACGCCGCCGACCCTGATTACGCGCAGCATCAATGAGATCAAGACGTTTCTGGCAGAACAACGCAAGGCTGTGATCAAGCCGCTCGACGGCATGGGCGGACGCTCTATCTTCGTCGTGAACGACGGCGATCCCAACACGAACGTCATCCTGGAGACGCTGACGGATTACGGCAGCAGATACACGGTCGCCCAGCGCTATGTGCCCGAGATCACAGCGGGTGATAAACGTATTCTCCTGATTGACGGAGAGCCGGTCGAGTATGCCCTCGCCCGCATTCCGGGCCCGGACGATCCGCGCGGTAACCTCGTCATGGGTGCAACGGGCGAGGGGCGAGAGCTCACTGATCGGGATCGTTGGTTGTGTGCCCAAATCGGTCCCGTGCTGCGGGACAAGGGAGTGATATTCGCCGGCATCGACGTCATTGGCGACTATCTCACCGAGATCAACGTCACGAGCCCGACGGGAATTCGTGAACTCGATCGCCAGTTCGATATCGACATCGCTGATATGCTGCTGACCGCGGTGGAGCGACGACTATCCGGCTGATGGCCATGGCCTCGACAAGACTCTTGCTCGGTACATATGTAATGCTCGCCGCCGGCTGCGTACAGCCCGACGTTGAGGCGGAGCTCATCGAGGAACGTTTCTTCGCGATGGGCACCTGGGTCGACGTAAGCTTCGTGAGCCCGGGACCAGCCGCTACAGAAGCCGCGCTCCGGGAGATCGAATCCACGCTCAGAACATTCGAACAGGATTTCTATCCGTGGGCCGACGGCGAGCTCGCGACGCTCAACAGTGCCATCGCCGGCGGTCACGACATCGCCGTAAGCGCACAGCTGGCGCAATTACTGAGTCAGGCGCGCGAGTTGTCTCTCGCAAGTGGCGGGCTCTTTGAACCCGGGCTCGGCAATCTCGTCGAGCTTTGGGGATTCCACACGACCACAACCGCCGATCCACAGCCGCCGTCTGCTGCGGCGATCGCAACCACGCTCGAAGCCAGCGGTGGTATCGATGCACTCGAGATCGACGGTCTCAGGATTGGCAGCGCGCAGCGCGGTCTCAAACTCGATCTCGGTGGCATCGCCAAAGGCGCCGCTGTCGACGAGATCCTCGCACTACTCGGGCAACACGGCATCGACTCGGCACTCATCAATGCCGGCGGCGATCTCGCCGTGGCCGGTCAGCCGCTCGGCGAGAGGCCCTGGCGGATCGGCATACGCGATCCGCGAGCCGATGGCTTGCTGGGCATTCTCGAGCTGGCCGACGGCGAGGCCGCATTCACGTCCGGCGACTACGAGCGTTTTTATGAGTATCAGGGCCAGCGCCTTCACCACCTCCTGGATCCTGAGACTGGACGACCTGTCGTACACACGCAGGCCGTGACAGTCGTCGGTAGCGACCCGGCACATGCGGACGCCGCGGCAACAGCGCTGTTCGTCGCCGGCCCCGACCGTTGGCGTGCAACCGCAAGCCGGCTCGGCATAGACGCCGCACTACGTGTCGATGTGAGCGGTGAGATCGAGTTGACCGCGGCAATGGCGGCGCGACTCGAAGCAGCCGAGGTAGGTCACGATATAATCATGGGCTCAGGCCAGGAATCGCCACAATGAGCACCGACCGGCTGAGCTCGACGTTCTTCGTCGCCGTATTGTTTCACGGAATCGTGATTCTCGGCGTGACATTCACCGCTAGCCCGCTTGGCGACTCGGATCTGATTCCAACGCTGCGAGTCACGCTCGTCCAGGAAACTTCGCTCGCCGAGGCCGTGCCCGAAGACGACGTCTATCTTGCCCAGCGCACCCGCATTGGCGCAGGGGGCGCGTCGCCCGGGGATCGGCCGACGACGACGCTTGCCGCCGATCATCTGATAACACAACAAGGCGATCGGCGTGGCGCAGATCTGTCGGATACGACGCCGCGCGAGCCCGTGCCGAGTGCCGACCGTCTCGTGACCCGCGAGGAGTCTACGACACAAATCGATGCCCTACCGGATCCGACCGAGGAGCCCGCAGACGAGGCGCAGACAGCTGCAAATCTGCTGTTCCGCGAGGCTCAGCAAACGCTCGCCGCCGAGATCGATCTACAGGCCCAAAACCCCGAGACCGAACAGCTCGAGGGTCCGGCCGGGCCGAGTACGCGCGAATCCGCGCTGGCCACCTACCTCGACGGCTGGCGCCGGCGCGTCGAGCGCATTGGGACGCTGAATTTTCCGGCTGAGGCCCGCAGTAGAGGCTTCGACAAAAACCCGACGCTGGAGGTCTCGATCGATGCCGAGGGCCGCCTCGAAGCCATCGTCGTACGCGAGTCCTCGGGTAATGCCGCGCTGGACCAAGCTGCCCTGACCATCCTGCGCTCCGCTGCCCCGTTCGAGCCACTGCCGGACAATGTCCGCACCCAATACGAGTTGCTGCGGTTCGCCTACGAGTGGGATTTCGGCGCCGAGTCGACACCAGCACAACCGTAAAGCAGCCGACCATCGAAGTACCGTGGAACCAGTGACGACCGCAGCGGTCAACTGAGCTACACTAATGCGGCTACCTCAGCGGCTCCCGAGGCCCGCCCGCTGAGTCGGGGACCTACATGAGCACGCTCCAGGATCACTTTCTAATCGCCATGCCCGCGATGGGCGATCCGAACTTCGACGGTACTGTCACCTATCTTTGCAAGCACAACGAAGACGGCGCGCTCGGTATCGTCATTAACCGCCTGCTCGACATGCACGTCGCAGATATCTTCGAGCAGCTCGAGCTGGAGATCATCGATCAACGCCAGGCCGAGCGGCCTGTGCTGGCTGGCGGGCCCGTCCAGCCAGGCACGGGTTTCGTGCTGCACCAAGCCGATCGGAGATTCGAGTCGACGCTCGACGACAGCGCGGCGGTCAAAGTGACTGCGTCCCAAGACATCTTGCAGGCCATGGCCGCAGGCGAGGGCCCGTGGCCTGCACTCGTGGCTCTCGGCTATGCCGGCTGGGGAGCCGGCCAGCTCGAAACGGAGATCGCTGCCAACGCCTGGCTCAGCGTGCCTGCCGATCCATCACTCATATTCGACACGCCGTTCGACCAGCGCTGGGCTGCTGCGGCCAGTCTCCTCGGCGTCAACATCAGTCAGCTTACGAGCTATGCGGGACACGCTTGACGCCGGCATCCGCTCCTCGACACCGACGCCGCCGCCTGGAGTCCTGCGAAAGCATGCGGGAGACCTCGCATGAAGCGCGGGGCGGCAGATCTATTGCTAGCGTTCGACTTCGGACTGCGCCGTATCGGCGTGGCCACGGCAAACCGGCGCACTGGGACGGCCACGCCGTTAACGACGCTCGAGGCCGGTCGGGAGCCGTTATGGGAGCAGATCGATACGGTGATCGAGCAATGGCAGCCGGGCCAGCTCGTCGTCGGGTTGCCGGATCCAGCGACGGCCAAAACGATCGCGGCGGCGGCAATAGCTTTTGCGGCCGAGCTCGAAGAGCGCTATGGGCTACCAGTGGCAAGAACCGACGAGTCGCTGACATCGCGCGCGGCCCAGTCCGAGCTTATCATCGCGCGCAGAAACCGACTGATGCCGAAAAGAATTCGTAAGGGAACCCTGGACAGCCACGCTGCCTGCCTGATTGCGGAGCAGTGGCTCAGAGAGCAATGACCGTCGAGCAACTCAACGATCACGGCCAGCTACGCCACCTCATCAGTTTGGCGGACTTGAGTCGGACGGAGATCGAGAAGATTCTCGATCGCGCGAATCACTACCTGACGCCGATCGGTCAACCGCCACCGCGAGATACGATACTCCAAGGCCATACGGTCGCGAATCTGTTCTTCGAGGCGAGTACGCGGACCCGTGCATCCTTCGAGCTCGCAGCAAAGCGCCTCAGCGCTGACGTGTTGAATCTGGACGTCAATATGTCCTCACGCGCAAAGGGCGAGAGCTTGCTCGACACGATCTATACGTTGCAGGCGATGCAGGTCGACATATTCGTAGTCCGAGATGCTGGCACAGGCGTGCCGATGCGTATTGCGGACCACGTCTTCCCGCATGTCTCAGTCCTGAATGCCGGTGAATCGGATACCTCTCATCCGACCCAAGGATTGCTCGACCTCATGACGATCCAGAAACACAAGGGTGACGTCGGCAATCTTTGCGTGGCTATCGTCGGCGACATCAGACATTCTCGGGTTGCCCGCTCGGCAACCGAGGCGCTCACGAAATTCGGCGTCGGCGAGTTGCGGCTCGTTGGGCCGCAAGAGCTGCTTCCCAAGGAGCCTATCGAGGGAACACAAAGCTATGCAGAGCTCGACCGTGGCATCGAGGGCGCCGACGTAGTCATGGCTCTGCGTATTCAAAAGGAGCGATTCGCCCAGCTCGGCGACATTCCTGATCCGCAGGAATATTTCCGCCGTTTCGGGCTCGCGGAGGAGCGCATGCAGATCGCCAAACCGGATGCGATCGTCATGCATCCGGGCCCCATGAACCGAGGTGTCGAAATCGATGGTGCGCTCGCCGACGGCCCCCGATCGGTTATCCAAGAGCAAGTAACGAACGGTCTCGCCGTCCGCATGGCTGTGCTGTCGCTCGTCTATGAGCATGTTCTCACGACGCGTGGAGAACAATGTTGAGCCGGTCAACGCATCGAGGGACGATCTGTCTCGAGGATGCCCCAATCATTTCACAGACCGTGTTTGCGGGTGATCAATTCCTGTTGCGCGTGAGCGCGCCGCGCTGCGCCGAACGCGCAGTGCCTGGAACGTTCGCCCATCTGACGTGCGACCCCCTGATTCCTATGCGACGGCCCTTGTCGATCATGCGTGTCGATGCGCAAGCCGGCTGGCTCGAGTTTCTCTATAAGCCGATCGGTCCGGGACTCGAGCGACTCGCCCAGCGCGCTACCGACGATGTCATCAGTGTGCTCGGCCCCATCGGCCGCGGGTTTACCCCAGATCCAGAACGCCCCGTGATTCTCGCTGTCGCCGGTGGCGTAGGCATTCCGCCCGTGAATTTTCTAGCCGAGTCGCTGCACGCTGATCGTCGTTTCAAGCTCGTCATTCTGATGGGCTCGGAGGTCCCGTTCCCGTTCGAGCTGACTGCCCGGTCAACCGTTTTGCCGGGCCTTCCCGACTCGGCGAGCATGGCTGTAGCGCAACTCGAGGCGTGGGGAATCCCGTCTGCGCTCGCGAGCAAGGCCGGATTCGACGGCTGCTTCGACGGCTTCGTTCCGGCGCTCGCACGTGAGTGGCTTGAAGCACGACCGGCTGACTCACTCGGCGAGGTGCAGATCGTCAGCTGCGGACCGCATGCGATGCTCGAGGCGACCGCAGCGCTCGCGCGCGAGTTCGACCTTCCCTGCCAACTTGCCGTCGAGGAGTTCATGGCCTGTGGCGTCGGCGGCTGCGCGGGATGCATCGTCCCACTGCACAAACCCGAAGGCATCGTCATGAAACGCGTCTGTGTCGACGGCCCCGTATTCGACGCTGCAGAGGTGTTTCCAGGTTAAGCCGCGATGTCAGCGGCCAAGCGCGCAGCATAGACTAGCCGAAGTTGATTTTCGCCTCGAGATCCGCGCGAGAATCTGCGTTTGCGAGCGCTTCTTCCATGCTGATCGACCCGCTGCTGTAAAGATGCAGCAACGCACCGTCGAAGTCCTGCATGCCCGGCTCATTGGTCTGCTTGAATGCCTCTTTGACGCCGCTGATGTCACCCTTGTGGATGAGCTCTGCGATGTGTGCAGTGTTGAGCATGAGCTCGACAGCCGCAACACGCTTGCCTTCCTTGCTGCGGATGAGGCGTTGAGAAATTATTGCGCGAACGTATTGGCCAAGGTCCATAAAGACCTGAGCGTGCTGCTCGCTCGGATACATGTTGATGACGCGATCGAGCGTCTCGGGTGCGTTGTTGGCGTGTAGCGTCGCTATGGCCAGATGTCCCGTTCCGGCCAAATCGATTGCGGCCTGCATCGTCACGCGATCGCGAATCTCGCCGATCAAGATGACGTCCGGCGCTTCGCGCATAGCGCTGCGCAGAGCGCGCTCGTAGGAGATCGTATCGAGTCCGATCTCGCGCTGGTTGACGATCGATCTCTGATTGCTGTGCAGGAACTCGATTGGGTCCTCAATCGTGACAATATGAGAAGCCGCGTTCTGGTTACGGTAATTGACCATCGCTGCAAGCGTCGTCGACTTGCCCGAGCCCGCAGCCCCGACCATGAGGATGAGCCCGCGGCGCAACATGACGAGATCCTTGAGCGAGTCGGGCATGCCGAGCTCCTCGAGCGTCGGCAGAATGGGCGTGACATAGCGCAACACCATCGCGACATTGCCGCGCTGGTGAAAAATATTGACACGAAACCTTCCTAGGCCCGCCTCGGATACGGCGAAATCGATCTCTAGATTGCGTGTGAACTCTTCGAGCTGATTCTCGTTCATGAGCTCTAGTGCGGCCTGGCGCACCATCTTCGGCGTAAGCTCCATCTTGTTGACGGGCATGATCTTCCCGTCGATCTTGATCATGACGGGAGCATGCGTGGTGAAGAAGAGGTCTGAGGCCTTCTTATCCACCATGAGCTTGAAGAGTGGTTTGACGTTCATGGCGCCGGGAGGTTTCGATCAGAGCCGATGGCTAAAATCGGATTGCCTTGTTTTCGTCTTCGTCTATGAGAACCAAGCTCTCATCATGCGACTGGCTCGCGTTCTCCTCGCGCTTGCTCTCGAGCTTGATCTTGAGCCGCAACTCGTTCTTCGAGTCAGCATTGCGCATAGCTTCCTCGTAGGAGATCACACCATCCTCGTAGAGCCTGTACAGCGCCTGATCGAACGTCTGCATCCCCAGACGATTGGATTTGGCCATGATCTCCTTGATCTGCGCGACTTCGCCGCGGAAGATCAAATCGCTGATTAACGGCGACGCCAACATGATTTCCATGGCGGCGACACGGCCCATACCGTTTTGCCTCGGAATCAGCCGCTGCGAGATCATCGCCGTGACATTCAACGACAGGTCCATGAGCAGCTGGTGGCGCCGCTCCTCGGGGAAGAAGTTGATGATGCGGTCGAGGGCCTGGTTCGCGCTATTCGCGTGCAATGTCGCAACACAAAGATGGCCCGTCTCTGCAAACTGAATACCATACATCATTGTCTCTTGATCGCGAATCTCACCGATCATGATAACGTCGGGGGCCTGGCGCAGCGTGTTCTTCAGCGCGTTGTGCCAGCTCTCCGTATCGACGCCGACCTCCCGATGCGTGACGACACAGCCCTGGTGCGGATGCATATACTCGACAGGATCCTCGATCGTGATGATGTGACCCTGCGTGTTCTGGTTGCGGTGCCCGATCATCGCGGCGAGGGTCGTCGACTTACCGGAGCCCGTCCCACCAACGACAAGACATAGTCCCCGCTTCGTCATCGCGACGTCTTTGAGTTGCTCGGGCAGCTCCAGCTCATCGAACGTCGGGATCTTCGTCTCGATCGTGCGCAACACAGCGCCGACGCGGCCTTGCTGCACAAAAGCGCTGACGCGAAATCGGCCGATACCCTGCGGTGCAATGGCGAAGTTACATTCCTTCGTCGCGTCGAATTCTTTAGCCTGTCGATCATTCATGATCGAGCGAACGATCAGAGAGCTCTGCTCCGGCGTCAGCGGACGATCCGCATACGGCTTGATGGCCCCGTCGATCTTAATGGCGGGCGGAAACCCGGCCGTAATGAAGAGGTCCGAGCCCTTTTGCTCGACCATCTTCTTCAACAAATTTTGAGTTAGCCTGACTGCTTGGTCGCGTTCCATACCGACGCGCTCCTATATACGGACTAGCGACGCTAGAACATTTCCTTGTTGACGGCCTTGAACCGGGCCTCTTCCTTAGTGATCAAGCCTTTGCTCATGAGCTCCTGGAGATTCTGATCTAAGGTTTGCATGCCGAGCGATTGGCCGGTCTGGATCGCTGAATACATTTGCGCGATCTTGCCTTCTCGAATGAGGTTACGAATAGCTGGCGAACCGATCATGATCTCGTGCGCGGCGATTCGACCGCCTCCGGTACGCTTGAGCAACGTCTGGGAGATAACCGCGCGCAGCGATTCGGAGAGCATACTGCGTACCATCTCTTTTTCCGCGGCCGGGAAAACGTCCACTATGCGGTCAATGGTCTTCGCTGCAGAACTCGTATGTAGTGTGCCGAATACGAGATGACCCGTCTCGGCAGCCGTAAGCGCTAGACGTATCGTCTCGAGGTCACGCATCTCACCGACGAGCACGACATCGGGGTCCTCACGCAATGCCGAGCGCAACGCCTCAGCGAAGCCCAGGGTGTCCCGGTGGACCTCCCGCTGATTGATGAGCGATTTCTTGCTCTCGTGCACGAACTCGATCGGGTCCTCGATCGTAAGAATGTGATCTGGTTTATTGTCGTTGACGTAGTCGATCATCGCGGCGAGCGTCGTCGACTTACCTGAACCTGTGGGCCCTGTGACTAGGACGAGACCGCGGGGGTGCATCGAAACGTCCTTGAAGATACGTGGCGCACCCAGATCGTCGAGCGTCAAGATCTCCGAAGGAATCGTTCTGAATACGGCGGCACAACCACGGTTCTGGTTGAACGCATTGACACGGAAGCGAGCGAGCTTGGGGATTTCGAAGGAGAAATCTGTCTCGAGAAATTCCTCGAAATCCTTCCTCTGCTTATCATTCATGATGTCATACACCATGCCGTGCACTTCTTTGTGCTTCAGCGCTGGCATATTGATGCGCTTGACATCACCGTCGACGCGGATGATCGGCGGAACACCGGCGGACAAATGCAAATCCGACGCGTTGTTCTTGACGGCGAAAGCGAGCAATTGAGCGATGTCTACGGCGGCCATGAGGCTCCCTCTACATCTCTGACCCTTACCCCAACAGCGGAGCTTGGCATAATGCCGATAGTATATCTATCGTCCGAGGGCAAAGCGTGATTCAAATCACGGACCATCTGCGCCAGGTGCGCGACCGCGTCAAGAAAGCGGCGGTTGCCGCGGGCCGAGCGGCTGACGAAATCACAATCGTCGCCGTAAGCAAGAAGCATCCCGTGACCGCAATCCAGGCAGCGTACTCTGCCGGGCAACGCGACTTCGGTGAGAATTTCGTGCAAGAAGCTGCCCCGAAGATCGAGTCGCTGGCCCTGCCCGACCTACGCTGGCATTTCATTGGCCATATTCAGGCCAACAAGACCAAGGACATTGCGCGTCTCTTCGATTGGGTCCACACCGTCGACAGACTCAAGATAGCGAACAGGTTGAACGAGCAGCGCCCCCATTACGCCGCACCGCTGAACATCTGTATACAAGTGAATCTCGCCGAAGAACCGCAAAAGAGCGGCGTCGCAGCAGACGAAGTGGGTGAGCTCGTCGGGGCCGTGCGCAATCTCTCGCGTCTGCGCCTTCGCGGGCTCATGACGATGCCGCCTGTCGACGCCACGGCCGATACGATCGAAGCTGTCTTTCTCGAACTCGCCGGCATCAAGCGTTCGCTCGTTGCACAGGGGTTCGAGCTGGACACGTTATCGATGGGCATGTCGGCGGATCTGGAGATGGCTGTAACCTGCGGCAGCACGATGATCCGGATTGGAACGGCCATCTTCGGCCCGCGCCGCTAACCTAGTGGCCATGTTATCTTTGGCAGCGGCAATCTGACTTGCGACAACCAGCCATGCGTGACTCATTTACCCTCTCACTGATCTTTCTCGTTCGAACGCTCGGAGATTTGTATCTCCTGACGTATCTGCTGCGTTTTATTATGCAATGGGTCCGCGCCGACTTTTACAATCCCCTCGCACAGTTCGTCGTGAAAGCGACGAATCCGCTCGTTGTGCCTGCACGGAGAATAATTCCCTCGGCAGGCGGTGCGGACCTCGCAACGCTCCTCATTCTCATCATTCTCGAGGCAGTATTGACCTGGTCGCTGTTGTTCCTGGGATCTCTCGCGGTCACGGCGAGCACGTTCGCGCTTCTCGTGCCACTGCGCCTCATCAATCTCACGCTCTGGTTTTACACGATCAGCCTTTTCGTCTACGTCCTTATGAGTTGGCTCACGCAAGCTAGCTACAGCCCGATCAGCCGAATGCTCGCAGAGCTCAATGAGCCGTTGCTCGGGCCCGTGCGGCGTCTGCTTCCGCCGATGGGTGGCCTCGATCTGTCGCCGCTGCTCGTCCTCATACTCATTCAGGCTGTCCGGCTTGCCCTGCCGCTTCCTGCCTATCTGAGCTAGCGGCGCCGACATGGCTGACGGAAACACACTGACCGTCCATGCCATCATCAAACCAGCATCGCGACGCCCAAGTATCACGGGCGAAGGCGACACTGTGCACGTTGCTGTGAAGTCTCCGCCGATCGAGGGCCGCGCGAACCTCGAGGCCGCGGCGCTGATCGCCGACGCGTTCGGCGTACCGAAGAGCTGGGTCGAACTCGTACGGGGCGCGCGCAGCCGCATCAAGCAATTTCGAATCGTCGACCCGACGACCGCACCAAAAGGTTTCGATCCACGAGGATCGCGCAACGCTTAGCACAGGCAGAAGCTGGCGCCGTGGCGACAGAGAAGCTTCGGATGGAGTATTCTCAGACTGCGGACACTGAAAAGTAGGGGGAAAGCCATGAGTCGATTCCTGCGTGTATTACCAGCAGCCTGTCTGTTTCTAGCTGCTGCGTGCGAGCAACCTACCCAGTCGACAGCGGCGATGCCCGAACCGGCACTGCGCGCTACGGAGAACTTCCGGGACTTCGGCGACTACGTCGTGCATTTCAACGCTATCTCGACGAACCAACTCACGCCCGAAATCGCGCGCCAGTACGGAATCGTCAGAAGTAACAACCGGGCGATGCTCAACGTCAGCATCATCAGAAAAGAACCGGGAACGACCGGTCTCCCGGTGCCAGGTAGCGTGTCAGCGTCCGCC
>JAOTTJ010000253.1 GCA_029864465.1 Gammaproteobacteria bacterium
CGTCAGGATAGGCGAACGGAGGCTCGCCGCAGAAAACTCTTGGGTCCCCAGCCAGGGCATATTGAGTAATCGGGCCGCAGTCCCCGGAGTTGAGCGCAACGCCGGCGCTACCGGGACTACTCGAGCCGCTCTCGCTCACGCAAACACCCCCGAGGAGCACGGTGCCGAGCGCGCAGTAGAAGTCGGCGGGACCAGAATTACCGCTCAGGGCGTCGGCAGGCGCATCGTCACCACCGCCGCCACCGCAGCCGACCAGAAGGACTACGAGCGACGCCAGCGCGACGGCTTTTAGACGCGACGGCAACGTGGACGGCATATTCATGGATCGTGTTCGAGTTGTCATGGTCATGCTCCGGCTCGCGTGTACGAGCTCAGACTGCCCATAAGTCTCTAATTACGATACATCTATTTTACTTGTAGCCTATAAAGAAGCTTGTCGTATCAATTATTAATACTTTTCTGTCGCCGGTGCTGCGGTTGCTCATAGCAATGCGCCAATGGTCCGCCTGACGGGCGTGCTGGAACGGGCCGGACAGGTCCTCGCAGACAGGGAAGTCCCGGTTCTAATCCCCGAAACGGTCGCCAGCCTTGAGACCGGTAGCCTCGACGAAGTCGGCGGCCGGGACCTTGCCGTCGGCGCCGCGGACACGCCCGACGCTGATCGTTCCGTCAAGCACGGCGATGCCGATTTGCTCCCCGACCGAGACAACGCTACCTCCAGCGTCAGTCGAGTCGCCTGGCGCAAACGAAGCGTCGTAGAAACTCACGGTCTCGCCATCGAGCGTGGAGTTCGCGCCAGGCTGGGGGTCGCTGCCGCGAATAAGGTTATAGATTTCCCCCCCCGGGCGCGACCAATCGATGCGCGCTTCTTTAGCTTTGAACCAGCCTTCATAAGTCGCATCGTCCTCGTTCTGCACGATCTTCGGCGCCTTACCCTCGCGGACGAGCTCGACGGCTTCGACCATGGCCTCGACGCCCATCGGAAACAGCTTTCCAAAGTACAGGCTCCCGAGCGTATCGTTCGGCTCGATCTCGACGGTTTTCTGAATGAGCAACGGTCCGGTATCCAGACCTTCGTCGGGCCAGAAGATGGAGAGCCCGGTTTGCGTCTCGCCGTTGACGATCGGCCAGTTGATCGAGCTCGGACCGCGGTGCAGCGGCAGCAGCGACGGATGGTATTGAATCGTGCCTTTAGCGGGCGCATTGATCATCTCCATCGGCACGATGTCTGTGACGAATGCCATCACACAAAGCTCGGGCTCGAGAGCTTCGAACTGGCTAATCGCTTGCGCATCTCTGAATCGAGCGCACTGATATACGGGTAACGCCAGCTGTCTGGCTGTCTCGGCGACGGGGTCTTCTTTCCCTCCACGTCCCTGCGTAAGGAACACGCCGACGATCTCGTCTTCTTCGCTACCTGCCAGGGCTTTGAGTACTGCTTCACCGAAAGCGGACTGTCCGATAAACGCGATTCGCATGACCGAGCCTTATAGTCGTGAGTTCTTCTTGCGGCTGCAGACTATATCACTGTGGCGGCAGGCGGAATGTTTCGACCCGACGGCCCACGCGCCCAAGAGCGTGCGAGCAGTTGCGTTCGGAAATCCGATCATCGAGTATTCCGAGGCCGTGCCGTGTGGAACTGATTTCAGTCGATGGAGCTCCTTCAATACTTTCCTGACGTCCTGACGCCGTGGCACCTTGCGATACTGTCACTCGGCATGATCGGCGGATTGCTGTTGGGCGCCACACCAGGATTGAGCCCGACGCTCGCCGTGGCTCTGCTGATTCCTTTCACCTTCAACATGGAAGCCGCAGCAGCGCTGATACTGCTCGGCGCCGTGTACACGGGGACGGTGGCAGGTGGCGCCATCAGCGCAATCCTTCTCGGCATCCCCGGCGCGCCTGCGAACATCGCAACGACGCTCGACGGGCATGCGCTGGCGAAGCGAGGGCGCGCCGCCGAGGCTCTGCACTACTGCTTTCTATCCTCGTTCGTCGGCGGACTGATCGGCATTCTCGTGCTCATCTTCTTCACGCCGCCGCTCGCGGAGGTCGCGTTACGCTTCGGGCCTTCGCATCTCTTCTGGGTGGCAATCCTCGGCGTCACCGTCATCGGGTCCCTGGGCAGCAAATCGGTCCTCAAGGGCCTGTTGGCCGGCGCGATAGGCCTTTGGCTCGCGACAATCGGTTATGACCCCGTGCTGGGCGAGGAGCGTTTCGTCTACAGCGATCACCTCACCGGCGGCATCAATATCATCGCTGCATTGGTCGGGCTCTTCGCGATTCCGCAGGTGCTTGGCATGCTCGAGGGCGCTGGATCAACGGGCCCGACCGCCACCTACCAGCTCGAGAGCCACGGCCTCGCCGCCTCGATCGCGGCGACATTGTCGAGATGGCAGGCACTGGCGATCGGTAGCGTCGTAGGCATATTTATCGGCCTGATCCCCGGCGCGGGTGGGCAAGTCGCCGGTCTGGTCGCTTACGATCAGGCACGCAAGCTCAGCCCAAATCGAGACAGCTTTGGCAAAGGCGAGCCTGAAGGCATCATCGCAGCCGAGTCGGCGAACAATGCAATGGTCGGCCCCTCGCTCGTACCGCTGTTGACGCTTGGCGTTCCAGGCAGCCCGACGGCCGCCGTGCTGCTCGGTGGCCTGCTCATCCACGGTCTCTTTCCCGGCCCGAATTTGTTCACGCTCCACGCAGAAGTCACATGGACCTTTATCGGCTCCCTGCTACTCGGCCAGGTCTTGATGCTTCTGTTCGGGCTTTATATCAGTCGCCACTCGCGCCTCGTCATGCAGGTTCCGGCGCACTACATGGCAGCGGCCGTCACGGTGCTCGCAGTCTTTGGCGCGTACAGCGTCCAGAACAGCCTGTCCGACGTGATCGTGATGTTGACGCTCGGCACGGGCATGTACTTCGCGGCGAAGGTCGGCGTCAGTCCAGCGCCTGTCGTGCTGGGCATCATTCTCGGCCCAATCGCCGAGATGAATTACACGCAAGGCAAACTGATAGCCGAGGTCGGCGAAGGGATGGCGCGGTACTTTCTCACCGGTCCGTTGAACATCACGCTGATCGGCTTGTGCCTGGCCTCAGTCGGCTACAGCCTTTTGGCCGAGCTTCGCTCGGCGCGGCCACGCAGAGCGCAGGCATGAACACGGACCGCCTGACCGGCTTCGGCGCACTCCTGCTCGGCATCGTGCTGTATTCACTGGCCGGTGACTCCGAAGCGTATTTGTTTCCGCGGTTCATTGCCGTCGCAATCGGTCTACTCGGTGCCGTGATCGCGGCTGCGACGTTCAGTCGCGTGCTGCTGCCGACAGCGAGCACCAGCGGGGCCGGTCGAGCATGGCTCAAGAGCCTCCCAGTACTAGCGGTGTTCATAGCCTATCGATGGGCCATGGAAACGTTCGGCTTCTATTCGTCCGCGTTCGCGGCGTTTCTGATCATCGTATGGCTCTATGCGCCCGAGCCTTTGTCCTACCGGACCGCATCCAAGCGCATTGCGATATCGGCCGTCTTTACCGTCGCGATCTTCGCCCTGTTTTCTCTGCTCCTCCGAGTTCAGACGCCGCGCGGCATGTTGCTATAAGGCGGCTCACAGCGGCCCCGTGGCCGTCCGAGTCCGGACGCTTGGGTTAGAATGTTCCGTAAGCAGGCGCGCGCGCAGCCGGAAAGAGGGGGACAATGAGCGGAGATAACGCAACCACGATCGTCGCAGCAATCATCGCGCTGGTCATGACTGCGCTTCCCGGCCCAGCGAGCGCTCAGGAATACCCGTCACGGCCGATCATGCTGACCGTTGCTTACTCGCCCGGCGGCGCGACGGACTTACAGGCGCGAATCGTCAGTCAGCCCGCGGCCGACCGCGATTACTTCGGCCGCCCGATGATCATCGTCAATAAGCCAGGCGCGGGCGGCAAGGTGGCCTGGAGCTGGTTTGCGTCACGAGCCCAGAAGACCGGCTACGAGGTCGCCGTCTACAACCTGCCGCACGTGCTTGCTCAGTCCATCGCGCTCAATGCCGACTATGGTCTCGACACGCTCGAGCCCATCGCGAATTTCGGCGCTGATCCGGCCGTGCTCGCCGTCAGCCGCGACAGCTCGATCGAAACCGTCGAGGACTTCATCGCCCATGCGAAACAGAATCCGGGCGCAGTTACGATCTCCGGTGCGGGCCTTTACGTAGGCCATCACATCGCCCTGCTGCAACTCGAGCGTGCTGCCGAAATCGATCTAACCTATGTCCCCTACCCCGGTGCCGTGCCTGCGCTCACGAGTTTGATTGGTGGACAGGTACAGGCGAGCTTCAACAACCTCTCCGACGCGTATCGCAGCCGCGATCGGCTGAAGATCCTCGCAGTCGCCGACCTCGACCGAGATGCGGCGTTCCTACCCAACGTGCCAACGTTCCTCGAGCGGGGCATCGATATTGACGATTCGAGCGTCAACTTCCGCGGTTTCATGGTGCCCAGGGGCACACCCGCAGAGGTGACCGACGTGCTCGCAGAGCGGCTTCCCGCGATGTTCCACGACGAGGGCGTTCTGAGGCGAATGCGCGAAGGTGGCGCGTCCATGCGAATCATGGGCCGGGAAGAGGTGCAAACGCTGTGGCAACGGCATCAAGCAGCACTCGAAGCGCTGCTCGCCGATCTCGGGGAGTAGCCTTTGGCGGCCGACGCGCAATATCTCGCTGAGCGCGAGCAGGTCGATACGCTCGTTGCACGTGCCCGCGCGGCGATGCGGGAGTTCGCCGAAGCCGACCAGCAGCGCGTGGATGACGCCGTTGCTGCGTTGGCCTGGTCGGTCTACAAACCCGAGCACGCGCACGAGCTGGCAGAGCTTGCCGTGCGCGACACGGGAATGGGCAACATTCCCGACAAAGTCACCAAAAACCAACGTAAGACTTTCGGCACGCTGCGCGACTTGCTGCGCGTCAAGACTGTCGGTGTCATCGAAGATCTGCCGGCTC
>JAOTTJ010000254.1 GCA_029864465.1 Gammaproteobacteria bacterium
GGCGATGGGATTCGCAACGGCAAACCAATGGAACACCGAGGCCAGCAGCTAGAGCAGGCTTTTCGAGCCTTCAGCGCGATGTCGGGCCAGCTCGAGCAGAGCTATCGCTATCTTCAGGAGCGCGTAGTGGAGCTGACACACCAGCTCGAGACCGTACGCGCGGAGCGGCACGTAAAGGCTCAGCAGGCTGAGCAGCTGGCCGAGCGGCTCGAGCTGCTGCTGGCAACGCTGCCGGCCGGCGTCATCGTGCTCGATACCGAGGGACGGATCCAGATGAGCAATCCCGCCGCCCGCGAGATTCTCGGGTTCGACCCAGTGGGAGACCGCTGGATTGAGGTTGCCAGACATGCTTTCGAACCCGCATCCGCTTCGAACGGCGACAGCATCACGAGTGACGGCAAGCGCGTGACCATTCTCGCCTCGGCGCTCAGCGGCGATGCCGGCCGGATCTTGCTACTCACTGACGTCACCGAGCGGCGCGCGCTCGAGACACTCGTCAACCGCAATGACCGGCTCGGTGCGATGGGCAAGATGGCCGCCAGCCTCGCGCATCAGATCCGCACGCCATTAGCGACCGCGCTGCTGTACCTGACCCAGTGCCGCAAGGCGCCGCTGCCTGAAAAGTATGGTGTCTTGCTAGAGCGCGGAATTGAGCGCCTACACGATATGGATCGGCTTGTGCGCGACATGCTCGTGTTTGCGCGCGGCGGCGGTCCCGGTGAACGTGTGCGCGTCGCGGATCTCTTCAAGGACGTGGCCGCAGGCGTTGCCGGTATCTTGCCCGAGGAGGCGCAGCTCGAGATCGATGAGGCGCACGGCACGACAGAGATTGAAGGTAACCGCAGCACACTCGTCGCTGCATTGACGAATTTGGTCGGTAACGCGTTCGAAGCGGCTGCCGATGCACATGTGACCCTGAGCGCGGAAGAAAGAGGCGGACGAATCGTGCTCAATGTCAGCGATAGCGGTCCAGGAATCCCGGACACGATTCGCCAGCGAGTCCTGGAGCCGTTCTTCTCGACACGGTCTGCGGGGACTGGACTCGGGCTTGCGGTTGCCAAGACCGTTGCCGAGGCGCATGGCGGGAGATTGCAGCTCGACTCGGAGGTCGGTCGCGGCACGACGATCGGTCTCGAGTTGCCGGTCCGCATCGCCTACGACGGGGCTGGCGAAGCGGCAGTTGAATCTATCGAAAACAGGGACGTTGCATGATGATGGAGCAGGCAAGGGTACTCATAGTCGAGGACGATCCCGCACTTCAGGAAGCGCTCGTAACGACGCTGGAAGAAGCGGGTTACGATGTGCTGTCGACGGACGACGGTGCCCGGGCGCTCGATATCGCGAAGCGCACGACGCTGAATCTGCTGGTGACCGATGTGCAGATGTCGCCTATGGACGGCAACGAGTTGTTGAGCCATATGGTTCGCGAGCTACCCGACGTGCCCGTGCTCATGATGACGGCATACGGAACGATCTCGCAGGCCGTTTCAGCTATGCAGAGCGGCGCTGTCGATTACCTCGAAAAGCCGTTCGAGGCTAGCGAGCTCGAAGCCATCGTTGCCCGTCACGTGCGAATCGAGCCGGCGGCAGCGGGGTCCGAGCCAATCGCGGCTGATCCGCAGAGCCGCGCGCTGCTTCAAACCGCGGCGAAAGTCGCCCAGACCGACGTCACCGTGCTGCTGCGCGGCGAGAGCGGTACGGGTAAGGAGGTGCTGGCCCGGTATATACACGCACACTCCGCCAGACGCGACGGTCCGTTCGTCGCTATCAATTGCGCGGCAATTCCCGACCAAATGCGCGAGGCAATCTTGTTCGGGCACGAGAAGGGCGCATTCACCGGCGCCGATGGTCGCCGCGACGGCAAGTTCGTGCAGGCGAGCGGAGGAACACTCCTGCTCGATGAAATTTCGGAGATGGATCTGGGTTTACAGGCCAAGTTGTTGCGCGTGCTCCAGGAGAAGGAGGTCGAACCACTCGGCGCAAAGGCCGCGGTCCAACTCGATACGCGCGTGATTGCGACAACGAACCGGGATCTCGAAGAGGCCGTGCGCAGTAGCGCTTTTCGCGAGGATCTCTACTACCGGCTGAACGTATTTCCGCTGACCATCCCGCCGCTGCGCGAACGGCCCGGAGATGTTCGGCCGCTCGTAGAGCGGTTGTTGCAAGCCGAGTGCGGCAAGAGTGGGACGGTTCCGGAGGTCAGTGCAGCCGCTCTCGCGGCGCTCGAGTGCGCTGAGTGGCCCGGTAACGTCCGCCAGTTACGTAACTCCGTGCAACGAGCATTGGTCCTCTGGCAAGGAGGGGCGCTCGAGGCCGAGCATTTTGGCATTACCGCCGCGCCCGTGGCGTCGCCAGCATGTTCCGGAGGGCTTGGCGACGAGCTTTGGCGCGAGGAAGCAAAACGTATTGTCGCGATGCTCAAGCGTGAACGCGGCAATCGCAAAGCGACGGCCGCACAGCTCGGGATCAGCCCGCGGACGCTCCGCTACAAGCTCGCGAAAATGCGTGACGCCGGGGTCGACATCCCCGCGTTTTCGCGCGCAGACAGTCTGAGGTAGTACGCGCATGAACGACATAGACGTAGGCAGGATTCTCAACGACATGCAGCGTCTCGTCCGCGAGGCGCAGAGCGGCGCTGTACAGAGCGACGCAGCGGTCCCGCAGAGCTTTTCCGAGCTGCTCGAGACCTCTGTCGAACGAGTCAACGAGATGCAGGTGTCCGCGGCGCAGGCGGCGGAAGCATTCGAGAAAGGCGCGACCGAGGCAACCCTTCCGGAAGTCATGATCGCCTTGCAGAAGGCGAACCTGTCTTTTCAGGCCATGACCGAGGTTCGTAATCGTCTGGTCAGTGCCTACCAGGACATCATGAACATGCCGATCTAGCATGATGGAGATGAGAGGAGCGTAGTCGATCTATGGCGAATGAAGAGAACGCCCGTCTTCCGGCCACGAGCCTGCTCGGGCAGATGCCTGTTGCAGCGCGACAGACGATGCTGCTCATCGGCCTCGCCGCAGCGGTTGCGGTCGGCGTCGCGTCTGCATTGTGGCTCAGAACGCCGGCGTTCTCGCCCTTGTATACCGGTTTGGTGGAGCGCGACGTCGCGGACATCGTCAGCGTGCTCGACGGGGCGACCATTCCGTACCGTCTGGATCCAGCGTCCGGCGCCATTCTAGTTCCAGCCGATCGCAAGTACGACGTTCGCATGGAGGTGGCCGCAGCGGGCCTACCGCGCGGCGGCGGCTTCGGAGTGGAGGAAATCCCGGAGATGAGCGGATTCGGCCAGAGCCCATTCATCGAAAACGCGCTTTACGTGCAGGCCATTCAAACCGAACTTTCACGCACGATCTCGACGCTGCAGCCCGTCGAGGCCGCGCGCGTGCACTTGGCGCTGCCGCAGCGTACGTCGTTCCTGCGCGACCGGCGCATGCCGAGCGCCTCGGTTACGTTGCGACTGTTCCCAGGCCGTCGGCTCGAGGCGCCGCAGGCCCAAGCGATCGCGAATCTCGTCGCTTCGAGCGTTCCCGATCTCGAGCCACAACACGTGACCGTTGTGGATCAGACGGGTCGACAACTCACAGCGTCGCCCGATGAGGCTACGTCGGGCCTGAGCAGCAGCCAGTTCGACTACGCCAAGCGGATAGAAGACGATCTCACGATGCGGATCGAGAGCCTGCTCGCGCCGATCGTCGGTCAGGAGCGGGTCCGCGCCTCGGTTGCTGCCGAGATCGATTTCACCGTTGCAGAGGAAACGCGCGAGTTTTTCGATCCGAACGTCGCCGTTGTGCGCAGCGAGCAGATCAACGAAGAAACACGAACCGGAGGTTTTCTCTCTCAGGGTGTTCCAGGGGCGCTCACGAATCAACCGCCGGAGGCGCTGCCCGCGGGCGAACCCGTCGCTGCCGGGCAAGCCGTTGTCGAGCAGACGCCGACGTCGACGACCACTTCTCAGGTGCGCAACTTCGAGCTCGATAAGACAGTAAGTCACGTTAAGCAGGCGAGCGGCATGATCCAGCGGCTTTCTGTCGCCGTGCTCATCGACAACAAACCGGGGGCTGCTGGCGCCCCGGGCGAGCCCCTGACGCAGGAGGAGCTGGACTCATTGACCGATCTCTCGATGCGCGCCGTCGGATTCGACGCGGAGCGCGGTGACACGATATCGGTGTTGAATTCCGCGTTTCAAATACTACCGGCCGTGCCGCCGATCGAGCCTCCGGGGCTGCTCGAGCAATCGTTCATCTGGGAGATGGCTCGCCAGGGCGTCGTCGCCGTGCTCGTGCTCGTGCTGGCGCTCGTGATCGTTCGGCCGATGATCCGGCAGCTGACGACGCCGCAGCCGGCGTTGTTCGGCAGTGCGGCTGGAGCGGGTGCGCCAGGTGCGCTGACCGGTCCGGCTGCTCAGGCGGCTCTACCGATGAGTTACACGGAACGCGTCGAGGCGGCCAGAGGCGTCGCGAGCAATGATCCACGCCAGGTCGCCGAGGTCGTTCGTAACTGGGTCGCGGAGGACAATGGCTGACGCCAGCGCAACGGGGACGGACCGCGCCGCGATTCTGCTGTTGACGCTCGGTGAGGAACCGGCGGCATCGATCTTGCGGCATCTCGGTGCCGAGGAAGTGCAGCGGCTCGGCGCTGCGATGGCCAAGATGCGGGATGTCACCCGCGATCAGGTTGGTTCGGTGCTTGGAGATCTGCTCACGCTCGTGAGCGACAAGGCCCCGCTAGGTGTCGATACCGAGCATTATCTTCGCAGGGTGTTGACGAGCTCATTCGGCGAGCGGAGCGCAGGTAATTTTCTCGGGCGAATCTTTCAGAGGCGAGGCTCGGCCGGTCTCGAGACGTTGAAGTGGATGGATGCGCGGGCGGTTGCGGAGATGATTCGTGCGGAGCACCCCCAGATCGTCGCGACGATTCTTGCGCGTCTGAGCGCGAGCCAAGCC
>JAOTTJ010000255.1 GCA_029864465.1 Gammaproteobacteria bacterium
AGGCGCCGCTGCGCGACGCTGGCGACGCGCAGCGTTAGCGCTCGCCTGCGCCGTCGTCGCACTGCCGGCGAACCTATCTCTCGCCCAGCTCGCACGCACGCCCGATCAGCCGACACTGGCGCCGCTCATCGAAGCGGTGAGCCCAGCCGTCGTGAACATCTCCGTGCGTGGCAGCCGCGAGGTCAATAATCCACTTGCGAACGATCCCTTTTTCCGCCGTTTCTTCCCGCCGAACGGTCAGCAGCAGCGCGAGTTTCGCAGCGCGGGCTCGGGCGTCATCGTCGACGCCGCGGAAGGTTACATTCTGACCAATCATCACGTCGTCGAGGATGCGGACGAGATTACGATCACGCTCGTCGACGATCGCGAGCTCGAGGCGCAGGTCGTGGGCTCGGACGCGGGCTCGGATATCGCCGTGCTGCGCGTCGAGCAGGACAGCCTGGCCGAGATGCCGCTCGGTGATTCCGACGCCGTGCGTGTCGGCGACTTCGTCGTTGCAATCGGTAACCCGTTCGGTCTGCAGCACACGGTCACGTCCGGAATCATCAGCGGTCTGGGGCGCTCCGGGATCAACCCGGACGGCTACGAGGATTTCATTCAAACCGACGCGTCGATCAACCCGGGTAACTCCGGCGGCGCGCTCGTGAACCTCAACGGCGAGCTCGTCGGCATCAACTCGGCCATCCTGTCCGGCTCCGGCGGCAACATCGGCATCGGTTTTGCGATCCCGGTGAACATGGCGCGCACGATCATGGATCAGCTCGTCGCCTTCGGCAGCGTCCGGCGCGGTCTGCTCGGCGTCAACATCGCACCGCTGACCGCCGAGATCGCCGAGAACTACGAGCTCGACAGCACGTCGGGAGCACTCGTCACCGCCGTGAGCACGGACTCGGCTGCCGAGCGTGCGGGCCTGGAAATCGGCGACGTCATCGTCAGCGTCAACGACGAGCCGGTCGCAGGTCCGGTCGAGCTGCGTAACGCCATTGGCCTGCTGCGCCCGGGCGATCGCGTCGACGTCGAGTTCATCCGTGACGGCCGTCGCCGCACGGTCGAGGCTGTACTCGGCGAGCTCGATTCAGCGGCCCTGGCCGATGAGGGTTTGTCGAACATAGACCCCGTGTTCGAGGGCGCCGAGTTTGCGACGAACGACGAGCTGCAGCCGAACTACAACGGCGTCCCGGGCGTTCTCGTCACGAACGTGCAAGCCGACAGCCCGGCCGCCCAGCGCGGCCTGCGCAGCGGCGACGTCATCACACACGTGAACCGCCAACGTGTCAGAACGGTCGCCGAAACGCGCGAGATCGTCGAGAACGCCGGCTCGGTGATTCTGCAGATCCAGCGCAATGGCCGCGGCTTACTGTTGCTGATGCGTTAGCGCGGATTTCTCGTCGAGCGCGCGGGTATAATTTTCGCGGCAGCCTATTCAGGGTTTTGATGCATTGAGTAGCGTAATGAAAGCTTCGAGCACGGTCTGCGTGCTCGGAGGCACGGGATTCGTCGGACAACGTCTCGCGAGCGCGCTTGTGCGGCGCGGTTATCGCGTGCGCATTCCGACGCGCAATCGAGAACGCCACCGAAGCTTGCTCGTGCTACCCGGCGTCGAGCTCGTCAATGCCGACATTCACGATGCGGCAACGCTCAGCCGGCTCGTCGCCGGCTGCGGCACCGTCATCAATCTCGTGGGAATATTGCACGAGCGCCCGCGCAACGGCAGCGGATTCCACAAAGCCCACGTCACGCTCGTCGAAAAGACACTCGAGGCCTGCCTCGAACACGGTGTCGAGCGCTTTCTCCAGATGAGCGCGCTCAAAGCCAGCGCCGAGCACGGCCCGAGCCATTATCTGCGCAGCAAGGGCGCCGGGGAGCGCGTCGTCAAGAACCTCGCGGGTGAAGGTATCCGGTTCACGATCTTTCAACCGTCGGCAATCTTCGGCCCGGCGGACTCGTTTACGAACATGTTCGCCGGGCTCGTGCGCCTGTTTCCCGTGTTACCGCTCGTCAAGCCCGACGCTCGGCTCGCACCCGTGTTCGTCGGCGACGTCGCAAACGCGTTCTGCGCCGCGCTCGAGGACCCATCGACCGCCGGTAAGACCTATCAGCTCTGCGGCCCGGATATTCTCTCACTGCGAGAGATCGTTGCGGAGATCGCCAAGGCGCTCGGCAAACGGCGCCTCATCATCGGGCTACCGGATACGCTGGCTAGCGTGCAGGCATGGCTCATGGATTACGTCGTCCCGGGACGAATCTTGTCGGTCGACAGCTTCAAATCGTTGACCGTTGCGAGCGTATGCACCGAGAACGGCCTCGAGGCGCTCGGCATCCGGGCAACTGCCATGCGTGACCTGCTTCCAAGCTATCTCGGCACCGACCCGGGTCAGCGGACGTTGTCGGGGTTTCGCCAGAGCGCCAACCGCTAGAGCCTCGCCGCGCTTCTTGGCGCTTGCGCAGCCTCGAGCCAGGACTGCAATAACGTATCTCGCGCTTCCTCGGGCATGTCCTCGATCTCGGCCATCCGCTCGTAGAGCGCAGACAAACCATGTTCATCGATGTACCAACTCAAGCCCGGCAGCCAGCGCCGATAGGTCGCGACCGAAGCAAGTTGGGCATTGTTCAGCGATTGGGCGAACCAGTTGTCGTAGTCCGTGACACCGCCCCAGCTACGCTTCAACCGCTCGTAGTCCTCGCGCATGCGCGTGAAGGCCGCTTGCTTGGCGTCGCGTTTGGCCTCGATGGCCGTGTCAGCCGCGTATATCGTCTGTAGACGATCGCGCTGCGCGGCAACGAACGCCGTGAAGTCCGCCTGGCGTTGGAGCCGACTGTGATAGGCCGCGACGGCCTCCCCGGAGCCGTGCGCCGCTAACCACTCGACCGTGCCATGCTGCTGCACCGCTGTCGCAAATGCCTCATTGAGATCGCTGTCACCCCGCAGATAGAACTTCTGGTGAGCGAGCTCGTGAAACAGGATGCCGGCAATGTACTGCTCGCCGCCGACGAGCATTGTGTTCAGTACGGGATCTGCAAAATAGCCGAGCGTCGAGTAGGCGCTCGCGCCGGCTACGTAGGTATCCATCCCGCGCTCGCCCAGGGTCGCGGCAAATTGCTCGGCTGCATCGCGCGAGAAGTAGCCGCGGTAGCTGACGCAACCGAGCAACGGAAAGCACCATTGCATAGGATCGACCGCAAACTCGTCCGCCGCGACGACGTTCCAGACAACGTAAGGCCGCCCGATATCGGCATAACTCTGGTAGCTGCGGTTGTCGGGCAAGCCGAGCCGGTCGACGGCGAAAGCCCGCATGTCCACGACACGCCGCAGCGCCTGCTTGACGTCGGGTGGCTGGCTCGGGTCCTCGAGCACGGCGTCGATAGGTGTTCGCTTGCGCAGGAGATCCAGGTGACCGCTGGCGGCTTGCCAGTAATACGGCAACGCGCATCCCGAGACGATTGGGAACACAGTGACGAGAAGGCTCCACCGGGCCAGCACGAGCATGCGCTAAACCTTAGCACGGCCGTGTGTCGAGGGGCTCGGGTATGATGCCGCCATGGAAATTTTCGAGGTTGGCGGCGCGGTCCGTGACGCGCTGCTCGGTCGCGCCGTCGGCGAGCGTGACTGGGTTGTCGTCGGCGCCACACCCCAGGAGCTGCTGAAGCAAGGCTTTCGGCAGGTCGGCAAGGACTTCCCCGTGTTTCTGCACCCGCAGACCGCAGAGGAATACGCGCTCGCGCGCACCGAGAAAAAGGTCGCACCGGGCTATCATGGATTTACCGCCCACGCTTCACCGGAGGTCACCCTCGAGGAAGATTTACAGCGCCGTGACCTAACGGTCAACGCGATGGCCCGCGATGGTGCCGGCAACATCATCGACCCGTACGGTGGTCAGCGCGATCTGGCCGAGCGCGTGCTGCGGCACGTCTCCCCAGCGTTCGTCGAGGATCCGCTCAGAGTATTACGCGTCGCGAGATTCCATGCGCGCTTCGCCGCGCTCGGCTTCACGATCGCAGCCGAGACGCTCGACCTCATGCGTGAGATCGCAATTTCTGGTGAGCTTGCGGCTTTGCGTCCTGAGCGAACGTGGCAGGAAACCGAAAAGGCCCTCGCCGAGCAATCGCCCGCGCAGTTCTTCTCTACGCTACGCGATTGCGGCGCACTCGAACGCGTGTATCCGGAAATCGAAGCCCTATTCGGCGTACCGCAGCCACCGCGCTGGCATCCCGAGATCGATACGGGCGTGCACACGCTCATGGTGCTCGAGGTCGCTGCGCAGCTGTCCAGCGACAGTGCCGTTCGGTTTGCCGCCCTGACGCACGACCTCGGCAAGGCGCGAACGCCGGCCGAGATTCTACCGAGGCACCGCGGCCATGAGGAACGCTCCGTCGAGGTCATCGACGAACTCTGCGCGCGGCTGCCCGTGCCACGGCGCTACCGCGAGCTGGCCGAAGCCGTGGCGCGCTACCACGGCGTGATTCACCGCGCCGATGAGCTCAAGGCCAGCACGGTGCTAAAGGTCATCGAGGCGACTGACGGGTTTCGCCGCCCGGAGCGATTCGCCAACCTGCTGCTGGCCTGCGAAGCCGACGCGCGCGGTCGTAAGGGATTGGAGGACTCGGCCTATCCGCAGCGAGAGCAGCTGCTATCGGCCTTGGATACGGCCGCGCAGGTCAATGTCGCCGATCTCGCGAGCGAGCTGGAGGGCCCGGCCATTGGCGAACAACTGCGCGAGCGGCGCCTCACCGCGATCGAGTCGGCGCTCAATACAATACGATCACGATGACGGCGGCGAGCACGAGCCGGTAGACCGCAAATCCCCACATACCGGCACGCTCAATGAAGCGCAGGAAGGTCGCGATTGCCGCGAACGCCGTCACCGCAGAGAGCAACGTCGCAAGCGCGAGCGTTCCCCAGAGCACGGGCTCAGACGTCACCACGAGCTGGT
>JAOTTJ010000256.1 GCA_029864465.1 Gammaproteobacteria bacterium
GTGTCTGCGCGGTAGAATCTGGCGAGACGTATCTACTCGAATAAGGAGAGCGCATGAGCGCCAACATCTACGCCATCATCGGTCTCGCTTCCGTGCTCGGCGGCGCGATCGCGATTTCGGCGCCGGCCGTTGCCGATGAGGCATCGCTTCGCGAGATCTACGAGGAGCTCGTCGAGATCAACACGACGCTATCGGTCGGCAGCTGCACGCGTGCCGCCGAGGCGATGGCAGCACGCCTGGAGGCGGCCGGCATGCCCGAGGCAGCCATACACGTCATCGTGCCGAGCGAGTTTCCGGCGCAGGGCAACCTGGTTGCCGAGCTTGCAGGCAGCGCCGCGTCGGAAGGCGCGATTCTGCTGCTCGCGCACATCGACGTCGTCGAGGCGAATCCCGAGGACTGGGAGCGAGACCCGTTCACGCTGATCGAGGAGGACGGTTATTTCTACGGGCGCGGCACGGCCGATGACAAGGCCATGGCAGCGATCTTCGTCGACCTCATGATCACGTATCTACACGAGGGCTATCGCCCGCCGCGAACCATCAAGCTCGCGCTGACTTGTGGCGAGGAGACGGCGCATCATTTCAACGGCGTCGAATATCTCGTCGCAAATCATCGTGAGCTCATCGAGGCCGATTTCGCGATCAACGAAGGCGGGCTCGGTAGACTCGATCCCGATGGCACACGGGTCTACAACGGCGTGCTCGCGGGCGAGAAGGTCTATCAGGACTTCCGCCTCGAGATCCGCAATCCTGGCGGGCACTCCTCCCGGCCACAGCGGGACAACGCGATTTATCGGCTCGCCGCCGCCTTGGGTCGCATCGAAGCCTACGAGTTCCCGATCGAGTTCAATTCCACGACGCGAGCTTTCTTCGAAAGCCTGGCCGAGATCGAGACGGGGCAGGCTGCCGAGGACATGCGCGCAATTCTCTCGACGCCGCCCGATCCGGCGGCGCTCGCGCGCATCAAGCAAGACCCGAGCTACAACGCGGTCCTGCATACGACCTGTATCGCGACGCAGCTCGACGCGGGCCACGCGCCGAACGCGCTGCCGCAGCGCGCGGCTGCGAACGTGAACTGCCGCATTTTCCCGGGTCATACGCAGGAGGAGATTTTGCGAACGCTGACCGGGGTCGTTGCTGACGATGGCATCGACGTGAGCTTCGTCCATTCTCCGGAAACCGTTGGCGAATCGCCGCCGCTGACAGCAGCGATCGTCGATCCGATCGCGCGCGTGACCGAGGAGCTGTGGCCGGGCGTGCCGGTCGTCTTCAGCCTGTTGGCGGGTGCGACCGACGCGCGCTTTCTGACCCCGCACGGCATACCGACCTATGGTGTCAGTGGGATCTTCGCAGATCAGGCGACGCGCAACGCGCACGGTTTGAATGAGCGCACGCGCGTGCAGTCGCTCTACGAAGCGCGCGAGTTCCTAGATCGACTCGTCAGGATTTACGCGCGCGGCGACTGAATAGGGAGAGGTGGCGGTCGAGCGCTGGCGCGCGCGGCTTCAATGACGGGCAGTTAGGGTCACGGCCCCATTCGAGCTGCAGCACGTGGTTAGGGAGACTCCGCTGGCCCGATCTGAGTAGAATCGTTACGGGGCACTGGAGGAACAGCCCTTCATGGGGGGAAGGAAGAAAACGTTTGGGCTTTTGATAGGAGCCTGCGCATTGGCGGCAGCGCTCGGCGCGTGCGCTGCACCTACGGCCGGTCTTGCGCCGACCGGAGCCGAAGCGGAAATCGCCTCTGCCGAGCCCGTACCGCCGGTTGCACGGACCCTGTCGAGTGGGTTGTTCACGTCGAGCCAGGCTTCCCGGGGCGAGCGGCGATTTCAGCAGCTGTGCGCGGACTGTCACCGCACCGTCGAGATCACGCGCAGCTGGTTCAGTGGCACCGTGCATCACAGCGCGGGCGACCTCATGACCGTGATGTCCACGACCATGCCGGAAACGAGCCCGGGCAGCCTCAGCCCCGACCAGTACGCGGACATCCTCGCTTTCCTGCTGCGATTGAATAACTATCCAGCAGGTGAGGAGGAGTTGCCGGCGGATCCAGCCGTGCTCACGAACGTACCGATTCCGGCACCGTGAACGCGAAGTCTTTGTGCGCTCGGAGCAGAGATCTACGTTCGGGGTATCTCGATTAGCTCATCGAGTCGGGTGAGCGAGAAAAACACGTTAAGCGCCGCTCATAACGCGGCATTCCTGGAGTTCTGCCGATGTCACGCCAACCTCCCGTCATTAAGGCAAATGATGCCCACAGCCGCCTCGAGGTCGGCCAGCGTGGGGTCGAGCTGATCCAGACGCCGCTGCTGAACAAGGGCACGGCGTTCACCGCCGAGGAGCGGCGGACATTCGAGCTCGAGGGTTTGCTGCCGCATGAGAGCAAGACCCTCGGTCAGCAGGCGCGCCGCGCCTATGCACAGATATCCCGGCACACTGATGATCTGGAGAAACATGTTGCGATTGCGGCGCTGCGCGATCGGAACGAGACGTTGTTTTATCGTGTGCTCACCGATCATCTAGAGGAGTTCATGCCGATCGTCTATACACCGACCGTCGGCTTGGCCACGCAACGCTTCAGCCACACGTTTCAACAAGGCCGCGGCCTCTGGATTACGCCCGACATGAAAGGGCGCATTGCCGAGGTGCTGGGTAATGCGCAACCGGCGCGTAGCGCGCGTTTGCTCGTGGTCACGGACAACGAATCGATCCTCGGTATCGGCGACCAGGGCGCGGGTGGCATGGCGATCTCTCTCGGCAAGCTCGCGCTGTACTCGGCCGGCGCCGGTATCTATCCGGGGGACACGTTGCCCGTGAGTCTCGATTTCGGCACCAACAACGACCAACTCCTCGCGGATGATCAGTATCTCGGCTGGCCGGGCCGCCGCTTGCGCGGGGCTGCCTACTTCGAGCTCGTCGAGGAATTTGTCGAGGCTGTCTGCGAGGTTCTTCCGGGCGCGCTCGTGCAATGGGAGGACTTTCGCAAAGACAACGCGCTCAAGATACTGGATATCTATCGCGATCGGCTGCCTTCTTTCAACGACGATATTCAGGGCACTGGCGCCGTCGTTGCAGCCGGACTCGTATGCGCCCTGTCGGAGCTCGGGCAGCCGCTCAAAGATCAGCGGATCGTCATCTACGGCGCCGGCGCGGGCGGGCTAGGCGTCGCGCGGCAGATCGAGGCGGTTATGGCCCGGGAAGGAATGACCGCGGCCGACCGGCGAGCCGCAATCGCCGTGCTCGATCGCGGCGGGCTGCTCGTAGACGACCGGGAGATCGCCGATGCTTACAAAAAAGAGCTCGCGTGGCCGGCGGAGCTGGCGGTTGCCCGAGGCATGCCGAACGCCGAGCGCCGAGATCTCGCGGAGGTCGTCACGCGATACCGTCCGACGGTCCTGCTCGGGGTTTCAGGGCAGGGCGGCGCATTCACCGAAGCGATCGTACGCGAGATGGCACAGCATGCCGAGCGCCCGATTATTTTTCCGTGCTCTAACCCGACCGAGTATTCAGAGGCCACGCCGGCGGACTTGTTCGGCTGGACGAACGGACGCGCGCTGGTTGCGACCGGCAGCCCGTTTCCCGACGTCGAGCACGACGGTCGCACGATCGAGATCGGCCAGGGCAACAATGTCTTCATCTTCCCAGGCCTCGGGCTGAGCGCGCTGGCATTGGGCGCAAGCAAGGTTACGGACGGCATGATCGCTGCCGCATCCGATGCGCTCGCGGCGCAAGTCACCGCCGCGGAGCATGATCGTGGGCTGCTCTTTCCTAGCATAGACCGCTTGGGCTCGGTCTCCAGGGCTGTCGCTGTTGCCGTAGGGCAGCAGGCGATCGATGAGGGCGTTGCCGAGGCTACCGCAGAGACCGTCGAAGAGCGCATCGCTGCCCATGTCTGGAACGTTGGCTATGCGCAATACGTACCCGTATGACACACGGCGGCACAGCGTGCCGCGGGGTGCTCGAAATTCGAGTCTGAGCTAGACCGACGGCCTTTGCGAAAATGTCCCTGTTCCGGCACCCTAAACGGGAGACCTGACAAGAAGACGCGTTACCCGGGGGGGTAAGCCGATGACTGAGCACCGCAAAACTGGGTTTCGGGCGGGCACTGCGCTTGCCGCAGTCGCCTGTCTCTGGCAGGCCCAAGCGATAGCTCAAGATGGTGCTCAAGAAGGCGAATGGCGCTACATCGGCGGCAACGCCGCTTTCACGCGCTTTACGCCTTTGGATCAGATCAACGCCGAGAATTTCGCGGACCTCGAGCTCGTATGGCTCTGGCGGGGCGACAATTTCGGCCCCAGAGTCGACTACGTTTTCCGCTCGACGCCGCTCTACGTCGACGGGCTGCTCTATACCGTCGCGGGCTACCGTCGTACGGTCGCGGCCATCGACCCAGCGACGGGCGAGACGATCTGGACGTACCGCGAGCCGCACACGACACGCTGGGAACGCGGTATGCGCAACAACTACGGCAAAGGTGTGGCGTACGCAGAGGTCGACGGGCGGGGCGTGATCTACACGTCGAGCCCGGGCTATTTCCTCCACGCGCTCGATGCGAAGACCGGCCGCCCGCTCGAGAATTGGGGCAAGCCCGTGCCGATCGACGGTTTCTCCCAGACTGGCATCGTGGACATGCTGCCGGATCTGGTGGCCGACTGGGAGCCGTGGCTCGAGTCCGGGTATGAGTACAACGCCGAGCAGGGCATTCCGAGGGACCTCGGCAACTTGAGCACGTCCTCGCCGCCCATCGTGGTTAACGGCGTCGTGATCGTCGGCAACGTCCACGAGCAGGGCTACTACCAAACACGTACCGAGAACATCCCCGGCGACATCCTGGCGTACGATGCGGCAACGGGTGAGTTCTTATGGAAGTTCCACGTCATCCCGCGCCCCGGCGAGTTCGGTCACGACACCTGGGAGAACGACGCC
>JAOTTJ010000257.1 GCA_029864465.1 Gammaproteobacteria bacterium
CGCTCAGCCTGCTCAAAGCGTCATTGAGTGCGAAGGGTCTCAAGCTCAGCCAGGACATCATGAAGCTCAACACGACGCTGGCCGAGCTCAATGGCGATGACTTCATCCAATACGGCGAGGACAAATACCACATCACGGTCATGGGCACGCCCTCGGCGACCGAGCCGTGGGGCTGGCAGATCGATGGGCATCACCTCGTTATCAATTACTTCGTGCTCGGCGATCAGGTCGTCATGACACCCGCGTTCTGGGGTTCGGAGCCCGTGCTCGCGACCTCGGGCCGGCACGCCGGCACTTGGGTGCTTCAGGAAGAGCAGGACATGGGGCTACGAATGCTGATCGCGTTGGACGATGCGCAGCGGGCGCAGGCCGTGCTGAATCCAGTGAAAGATACCGACTACGATGTCGCCTCGTTCTTCCGGGACAATCTCGTGCTCGACTACGCCGGGGTTTCAGTAGCCACGTTCTCCGAGATCCAGCGCATGCAGCTCATGGAGCTCATCGGCCTTTTCGTCGGCAACCTGCGTGAGGGACACGCCGCGGTGCGTATGTCCGAGATCGCAGCGCATCTCGATGACACCTATTTCGCTTGGATCGGCGGTGATACGGACACGACGGTTTATTACTACCGAATCCAGAGCCCCGTCGTACTGATCGAGTTCGATCATCAAACGCCGATCGGGTTGCGGCACTTCAACGAGCCCGGCGTGCCGTATCGGGGTCACATTCATACAACCGTACGCACACCGAACGGCAACGACTATGGCAAGGACCTATTGCGCCAGCACTACGCGCTGCATCCGCATTGACGGTTTCGGCCGCAGCTCGTGCTTCAATAGCTCAGAAAGATCTCCTCGAGCATGTCCGGAGACGCGCCGTTCGCGAGTGCGAGCATGAGCAGGATGCGGGCCTTCTGCGGCGTCAGATTATCGGCTGATGTGAACGGTCGGCCCGTTTGGATCCGGCCGCGCCCGCCCCGGTGACTCATGACGACGGCGACACCGGCGGCCTCGGCTTGCTCTAGGGTGGCCGCCATCGCCGGGCTCGGCGAGCCCGTCGGAAATCCGGCGACGACAATACCGCTCGCGCCCGCGGCGACGGCCGCCTCGATGAGCTCGGGACCGGCATCCGCATAGGTATAGACGATATCGACGCGCGGCAGCTCGTCTGCGCGCGTGACGCCGTCGAGACGCAGCGCGCTGTTGACGGTGTGCCGGCTCGTCGGCGTGCGATAGAAGCGAATCCGGTCGGTGTCGACGAGCCCGAGCACGCCGAGGTCTCCGGAGTCCCAGGTCTCCATACGATAGCTGATGGTCTTCGTGACGTCTCTGGCGGCATGGATCAGCTCGTTGACGACGAGCAACACACCCTTACCGCGCGCATCGGGATGGGCTGCGACGCGCACGGCATCATAGAGATTACGCGAGCCATCCTCGCTGAGCGTCGTTCTCTGGCGCTGTGCGCCGACGACGACGACCGGCACCGCCGTGTCGAGCACGAGATTGAGGAAGTAGGCAGTCTCCTCCGACGTATTCGAGCCGTGGGTGACGACCAAGCCGTCGATCTCGGGATTTTCGGCAAGCTCGTCCGCGATCAACTGCGCGATCTCGATCCAGTTCTGGATGGACATGTTCGAGCTGCTGATGCGCGCGTAGTCGCGAATCCGGATGTCCGCGACGTCGCCGATGCCCGGGATCTGCTCGAGGAACGCATCTAGTCCCATTCGGCCTGCCGGTGAGTTGGCGATCGTGCCGCCTGTCGCGACGATCGTGATCCGTGGTTTGTCTGTCGCCGGTTGTGCCTCGAGCAGACCTGGCTGCGACAACAGGCAGGCGACGAAGATTGTGATGACGAGCTTGCCGCGACCCATGATCGTGCCCTCTGTTTTGCCAGCCGAGAGATCACATGGTGACTGATTTGCGAGCAAAATGGCACGGTCGAGAGATCTTTCGCGGCCGATCGCCCGCGGTCGCGATGCCGGCCATTCGAGGCCGATGTCAACGACGCTACCCTGTTTTCGGGCAGTCTAAGGAATTTCCCGCCGTTCGTTCGGCTACCTGCGGTAGCATGGCGCGTTTACAGCCCGACGCGCTGCGGCGTATCCTCGGGCCGATGCCATCGGAGTCATAAGAACAAGGCAGCCACTATGAAATATCAGTCTATCGCCACAGTAGCCAGCGCCGCGTTGATCACGGTTTTGCTCGGCCAAGCTCAGCTTGCGGCCTCCCAAGAGATCCCGATCTTCAACACCGTCAAGCAGAAACTCGGAGCGGGCGAGCGAGTCGTCGGCGTCACAGTCGCAACACCCGATCCGGATATCTACTGCGCGGTCGCGAATGCCGGCTTCGATTTCGTCTGGATCGAGATGCAGCATAGCCCGCTGACATTCGCCGAGGCAGCACGCATGATCTGGGCCTGCCGCGACGCACCGGCCGTACCGTTTATTCGCGTACCGGGCCCAACCGAGGGCGACATCCAGAAGGCGGCCGACATCGGCGCGCTCGGCATTATCGTGCCGATGGTCGACAGCGTCGCGGAGATCCGCGATGCCGTGCAGTTTGCGCACTATCCGCCGCTGGGGACACGCAGCCAGGGCGGTGGGCAGTACCGCGGCCTCTATGGTGATGGCTATCGGGCGGCCGCGAACGAGAACATCATGGTCGTCGCGATGATCGAGTCGCCCACGGGTGTCGAGGTCGCCGAGGCGGTCGCCAACGTCGAGGGCGTCGATGTCGTGTTCGTCGCAAGCTCCGATCTCGGCAGCTTCACCGGGCTGCCGCAGGGGCATCCCGAGTACGAGGCGCACGTGACGCGGGTCAAGAACGCCACGCTCGGCGCGGGCCGCGGGCTCGGTGGCCCGCTGGCTTGGATGACGACGCGCCCGGAGTACAACTTCTTTCAAGCACCGTCGACGACGAGCCTCGTGAGCTCGGGCGCGCGCGGCGTGCTCGAAGCGGCGGACCCCTGCTATGGGGTGGCGTCGGGCGTTTCGCCCGTCGAGGGCGAAGATCCTTGCCCTTGAGGCGAGAGACGGGACGTGTAAGGAAAATGAAACTTACTACCGTCGCGTTTGTACTTGCCGCACTGCCTATACTTGCGAGTGCACATCATTCGGTCGCGGCAATCTACGATTTTGCCGACGTGCAAGAGGTTGCCGGCACGGTGACCGACGTCGATTGGATCAACCCGCATATTCGCCTCACGGTCGAGGCGGCCGGGACGGGCGAAATCTGGCAGCTCGAGGCGAGTGCGATCAATGTGCTCGAGCGCAACGGTGTCGCGCGGGACTCGTTTCAGATTGGCGACGAAATGACGTTTATCGGCCCCGTGGCTAGAAACGGCAGTAACACGATGGCGGCGGCCGTCGCGGTCACGCCAAGCGGTGAGCGCGTGTCGTTGTTTACGCTGATCGCATCACGGCTCGGGCTCGAGGCAGCAGATCCCAACGGTCTGGCTTTCGACAAGCCGAGCGCCGAGGCGGCGGCTGCAGACCGCGGAACTGGGTTATTCAAGGTCTGGACCCCGCGTGGCCGTCCCGAAACTGGCAACAATGCCTATTTCTGGCCGTTGACCGAGTCGGCCAAGGCTGCCGTCGCTGAGTACGACCCGCTCGTCGACGATCCCGCATTGCTTTGCGAGACGCCCGGTATGCCGGTCATTATCGACAACCCGTTCCCGATCGGTTTCAGCGAGGAGAACGGCAACATCGTGATCCGTTACGAGGAATGGGACGCTGTGCGCACGATACTGATGGACACCGATGCGCCCGCGCCCAGCGGCCGAACGCTTATGGGGCATTCCGTGGGACGCTGGGAAAGCGACACGCTCGTGGTCGAGACGACGAACATCGACTACGCATACTTCGACGACCGTGGCACGCCGCAGAGCGAGCAGCTGGAAGTCATCGAGCACTACACGGTCACGGCGGACGGTAACCGCCTCGATTGGGATGCAACGATCACCGACTCGGAGGTATTCACTGAGCCGGTCGTCTTTGACGGCTACATGGAGTGGTTCCGAGGCGAGGAGCTCAAGCCGTACAACTGCACGTACTAGGCTCGCAGCGCTGCCGGCTGTCGGTAGCGACAGCGTCCTGCAAAGGCGCTTGAGGCTCGGCTGCGGTCGTAGCAGCGGCGCCGTTACCGGTTCAGATAAGGCCGCCTCGGCGCAACTGGCATGAGCGTTATGAGCACAAACCCCGATAGTCTGACCGCCGCCCTGATCGGCACGATTCGTTCCAAGCCGATCGCGGCGGATGATCTCGTTGCGGCTGCGCACATCGTCCTCGATACCGTGGCCTGCGTGATCGGCGGTCAGGCGATGCCGCCGGGCAAGATCCTGCTCGACTGGTTCGAGGGCGGCGGCGATGTCGGGCGCAACGCCTTTCTCGCGAGCGGGCTCGCGCACATCCTCGAGATCGACGATCTGCACAGGGATTCCGTCACGCACCCGGGGGCGGTCGTGATCCCGCCCGCCTGGTACCTCGCAAGACAACGCGGCGCGAGCGGCCGGGAGTTTCTGACCGCAGTGCTGCACGGCTACGAGGCGATGACGCGCGTGGGCATGGCCGTCGGTCCCGCGCACTACAAGGTTTGGCATAACACGGCGACTTGCGGGCCATTTGGTGCGGCCATGGCCTGTGCAACGCTGCTCGGCCTCGACGATGAGCAAACCGCGTGGGCGCTCGGCAACGCGGGTACGCAATCGTGTGGGCTATGGCAGTTTCTTCCGGACGGCGCCATGAGCAAGCATCTGCACACCGCGCACGCGGCCGAGGCGGGTTACGTCGCCGCGACGCTCGCCGCCCGCGGCTTCACCGGGCCGATGCATATCCTCGAAGGCGAGCAGGGCTTCTTCCGCGCGCTCTGCCCCGACGCGATACCCGGTGCGCTATTGGCGGGCCCCGAAGGACCCTGGCAGCT
>JAOTTJ010000258.1 GCA_029864465.1 Gammaproteobacteria bacterium
CATCGAGATACCCGCAAGCGCCGATAACACGTCGGCCACGATGCGCAAACGCGAAGGCCAACGTAGATAGAAGATCTCCATGCGAATGTGGTGGCCGCGATCCCAGGCAGCAGGTAACGCTGAGAACAGCGCGATGAGCAGCAACAGGCCGTTCGCATCACGGCTCCATTGCAGCGGCGCATTGAAGATATATCTGAGCACGACGTCGATCGTGACGAGCCCGAGCAGCGCGGGTAGCGCGCCATAAACGCCCAGTGCGTACAGCCCTTCGGAAGCACGCGCCGAGAGTCGGTCGAGCCAGGCCAAGCCTCGCGAGAGCACCGTCACAGGTCGATGATTCCCATGACGGGCTGCGTTGCGACGCGCGCGTTGAGTTCGGCGTTCGTTAGTGGTGCGTACTCGACGGCGAGCGCCTCCATCTCGGCAATGCACTCGGCTGCCGGGCGGCCGGCTGCCTCGTGTTGGGCGATGAATCGTTCTCTGAGCGGCGCCACGGCATTGCGAAAACGAGCGTGCTCTTCCTCGTCCAGATCGATGACCTCCACACCGCCGTCGTGCAAGGCCGCGTATGCGCGGTCATCACCGGCGCCGCTGTAGTAGTTTTGTACGGCGATCTGACTGCGAATTCGCAGTAACCGGTAGAACTGATCCTTTAGATCAGGCGGGAGCGAATCGAACGCACGCTGGCTCAGGCAGAAATGCAGCGCGAGCACGTTGAGATCTATCCGCGTGTAGTACGGGGCGATCTCCTGCAGGCGATAAGAGACCATGTCGGAGACGCTCAGCGCGACAGCGTCGACGACACCGCGTTGCAGCGCCGTGTAGATCTCTGGCGTTGCGAGCGCGACGGGTGAAGCGCCGAGTTCGCGAAAAATTTCGGCGACGAGGCCGCCGGTCGAACGGATCTTGATGTTGCTCAAGTCCTCGAGCCGGCGTATCGGCGACTTCGAGATAATGTTGTACGGGCTCGTGCAGTCGACGTGCGCGAGATAGACACCCATGCGTTCATATTCGTCCTTGAAGTACTTCGGATACAGCTCCTCCATCACGAGGCTTGCGACCTGGGGCGTCGGAAACAGAAACGGCAGCTGCGTTGCATGCAGTAGATCGAAGCTGCCGGGCTGATAAGTCACGTAGCCGGGCGTGTAGTCGCTGATGCCCGTGACACAGGCCTTGAAGCCATCCACTGCGTCGTGCATGAGCTGGTCCGTGAACGCGACGAGCCGCAGGCGTCCCGCGGTCTCGCGCTCGACGAGCTCGGCGAACGGAACGAAAGCGTGCGTGTAAAGGCCGTGGGAGCGTGGTGTGTGCGCCGTATAACGCAGCACGATCGGTTCGGCACGGCTCGTTCGGCTACCGGCCAGAAACGGTGCGGCCAGACCCGCGCCGGCCAGCGTGCCGAGCAGCGCACGGCGCGTGGTGTCGACGGATTGATCGCTCGTTTGCTCGGCCATCGGCTGCATTTCTTCTTATCCGAGGCCCCATCATAGGGCAGTCGGCATACAATTGAACCCCCGCGACGGGCGGGCTCAGGAACAACGAGAAATGAAATTGCACGAACGCATCCGTTACGAGCCGATTACCGAGCGAAAGCGCCTGAAGCTGCCGGACGATGCACGCGTTGTCGTCTGGACTATCGTAACCGTCGAGGTCTGGGACCCTTCCGGCCCGCTACCGAGGCAAGTGTTGTCTGCACCTGGTGGGCAGCGCTGGCAGCCTGACGTGCCGAATTGGTGCTGGTCGGAGTACGGCGCGCGCGTTGGCTTCTGGCGCATGAAGAAGATTCTCGACGAATTCGGTATCAAGGCGACGCTGTGCATCAATGCCGCCGTTTGTGATCACTATCCGCAGATCGTCGCAGCCGCGAAGGAGGCCGACTGGGAATTCATGGGCCACAATCTCGTGCAAAAACCCATGCATCTCATGGAGGACGAACGCCAGGCCATTATCGGAACGGTCAGGCAAATAGCCGAATATAGCGGCAAGCCTGTACGCGGCTGGATGGGGCCAGGCCTCACTGAGACCGACGATACCCCGGATTACCTGACCGAGGCCGGCGTCGATTACACGACGGACTGGGTCATCGACGACCAACCCGTGCCGATCAAGACGAAGAACGGCACGCTTTACTCGATTCCGTACTCAGTCGAGACCAACGACGTCGTCATGAGCGCGATTCAGACGCAGCCGTCCTCGGAGATCTACGACCGTGTCATGGATCAGTTCGAGTGTTTCTACGAGGAAGGGGCGGAGCAGCCGCGCATCTTATCCGTCTGCTCGCATCCGTATCTGTCCGGCGTACCGCATCGAATCAAGTACTTCCGCAAGATCTACGAGGAACTCGCCAAGCGCCCGGGCGTGGTGTTCTGGACGGGCGATCAGGTCATCGATTGGTACAAGCAGGCCGTCGAAGAAACAGATTGAGGCCGCCCGGTTCCCGCGCTAGCTGCCGCGTGCGGCAATCCTGACACCGGCCTGCACGCGGTCGCTCGGGTGCAGCACGACGCGCTCGCCGTCCTCTAGACCGTCGAGTACCTGAAACTCGAGCTGACTGCGCCGACCGAGCGTAACGTGGCGCAACTCGGCGCGACCGCCTGATTCGACGAAGACGGCCCAGTCCTCGCCGTCACGAAAGAGCGCGAGCATAGGCAGTTTCAGCGCGTCGGCTGCCTCCCAGAGAATGATGCGTAGCTCAACCTGGTAGCCGTGTGCGAGCCGTGCCCATTCCTCGGTCGGGCTCGTTAGGTCGATGATGACGTTCACGCGCTGCTCTTCGATGCCGAGCGCCGAGACCTTCGTAAAGCCGTAAGGCTCGACGAGTCTTACGCGGCCTTCGAGCGCTGTCTCTCCCCCCCAACGCTCGATGAGCACTCGCTGACCCGCCGCAACGCTGACTGCGTCCGAAGAGAGCAGGTCCACGACGATCTCGAGATCTCTTGGATCGCCGATCTCGATGAGCGGTGTTCCGGAGGTCACGACGGCCTCGCTCTGTTGGAGAATGCGTAGAACGCTGCCGTCGACGGGCGCGCGGATTGCGACACAGGCGCAGTCCTCGGCTCGAGCTCGGGAATCGGCAGGCGTGACGAGCGCGGCACGGGCGCGCTCGAGCTCGTAGCTGCGCACGTCAAGGGCGGCCAACGCCGTCGCCAGAGCCGCGCGCTTCGTTCGGTATTCGCGCTCGGCGTCGTCACGCTCGCGTTGCGAGATCGTGCCTTCCTCGATGAGCTGCGTCGCACGATCGTGCTCGCGGCGCGCGAACTCGAGCTCGGCCTCGGCCTGCTCGATAGTCGCCCGTGCGAGTGCCTCCGCCGACTCCGCAGCGCGCACGTCTGCGATGGCCTGGGCCTCGCTGCGTGGATCGAGAAACGCCGGGTCGATGGGCTCGATCTCGGCAACGACGGTTTCGCGGGCGACGACGACGTCGCCGGCGTGCAGATCGATGCGGCGCATGTGTCCGGCTACGGGCGCAGAAAGCACGTAGATATCGTGGACGCGTGTGCGGCCCTCATCGTTGACGGTCACGACGAGCTCACCGCGCCGTACTTCCGTCATGTCTACGACGATGGCTCGCGGACGGAATGCGAACGCGAGCCCTATCACGAGCAGCGCGACAAGTGATCCCCAGAATGTCAGGCGCTTCATAAATACCGTCACGTTTCATTCCCTCGTTTTCAGCACCCGGATCAGATCCAGGTGTTGCAGGCGTTTGCCCACGAGCGCTGCAGACATCGCCGTCGCGAGCACGGCGAACACGACCCCGAGACCGTAAGTAGACGCTTCGATGATAAATGGCATGCGGAACAACTCCGTGTCAAACCCCTTTGCCATGAAAAACGTCAGGCCACGGCCGGCCAGGCAGCCGACTGGCAGCGCAATGAATATCAGTATCGCGACTTCGCCGAGCAAGATGTAGGCGATCTCGCGTCGTGTAAACCCGAGCACGCGCAGTGTCGCGAGCTCGCGGCCGCGCTCGGAGAGCGCAATGCGCGTGCTGTTGTAAGCGACGCCAAAGCCCAGCGCGCAGGCGAAGCCCGTGAACATCGCTATGTACACGAGGATATGTTCGCCGAGCGTGTCGTAGAAGGCGTCTAGCGCAGCGCGCTGCAGCATGACCGCACTGATCGCCGGCATTTTCTTGAGCTCCGCGAACAGTGCCGCTTCAGCGGCCGGATCGACCAGCAGGTTGAGGTACTGCACGGTCGGGCGAACCTCGAGCCAGCGATTCAGCGCATCGAGATCCATATAGGCGGGCATGCCGATCGTCGCCTCGAACACATCCGCGACCGGCAGGTGCCCCGACGGTCGCCGGCCTTCGAGCACATCGACCCAGACCTCGTCGCCGATACCGACACCGAGCTTGGCGGCAAGATACGTGCCGAGAACGAGCCCCGCGGATGGGACGGGGACGTCGCGCCGCGTCGCCTCATCGCGGATCGGCTGCAGCGAGTTGTCGGGCGCGATGCCGATGAGGCTGCCACGGTGCTGCCGCGTGCCGGTCGAGAAATCGGCACCGACGGCCCGCCATGGTTCGGCCCGCAGCACGCCGGGCAAGTGCTCGAAGTCTAGTGTGGCACGCAGGGCCTGTGGTTCGGCCAGGCCGACCGTGACGTTCTGATGTTGAGCCTCGAAGAAATAGGTTTGCGCGATGTAGTCGATCGTGTCGTTCCATTGCAGCGCCATGATAAGCAGGCTGACCGAGAGCGCGATTCCGAGGCTCGTGAGAGCGGCGCGCACAGGCCAGCGCGAGATTTGGCGCAATGCGATGCGTGTCGGTTGGTCCAGCCAGTACGTGAGACCCCAACGGCCGAGTCGGCTGTGCCGGTAAACGGCCGGAGCCGGCGGTCGCATGGCTTCCGCCGGCGGGAGCGCTGCGGCGCGGCGCGCGGCGGCGAGGGCGCCGGCCAGTGTCGTGGCTAGACTG
>JAOTTJ010000259.1 GCA_029864465.1 Gammaproteobacteria bacterium
GTGCCTGCAGGTCACACTTGTAAACAACCGGTTCACCGGCCTCGTTGACGGAGTCGATGAACAGCAGGCCGTGCGGATTGATGAAATCGAATCGCCTGACGGTTCCCTCGATTCTGATCACCCGATCGGGATCGTAGTGAGCAGCGAAGCCATGGTGCGCAAAAGCTGCCGAGGACAGGGCAAGTGACAAAAGGCCGGCAACGGCGGCAAACGATAATCTCATCGATGCGGATTCCTATAATCGGTCAGCGCCGAATTCTCCACTATTTGGCGCTTAGCTTCGACCCGTCGGCCCCAACGTTCGTTCAACGGCGAGGATACGATCCATGGGATCGGCGTCTGCTGCCGCCGCCGTTATTACTCTGACCCCAATGGTTATCTGGCCTTACAATTCAGGTACGCCCTGATCTTTAGAGCACCAATTGAGCATCGCGATCGGCATCGACGGCTGCAAAGCCGGTTGGTTTTATTTTCGTTGCGACGGCGAGGCGATCTCCTATGGCGTGACAAAGACGCTGGCCGAGATCCTTGCGGACGTTAAGGGCGAGGCGTGCATCCTCGTGGATATGCCCATTGGACTGCTCGAGTCCGGCACGATCGAGCGGCAATGCGATCTCCAAGCACGGGCCGCATTGAGTCCGGGCCGCGCCTCGAGCGTGTTCCCGGCGCCGTGCCGGCAGGCGCTCGCAGCCTCCTCTTATGAGGAAGCCTCTGAAATCAACGAGCGCACGCTCGGCAGGAAGCTCTCGAAGCAGTCCTGGGCTCTCATTCCCAAGATCCGCGAGCTCGACGACTTGCTCGCGAGCTCCGACCTCGCCCGGGCATCCATTCGCGAGACGCACCCGGAGGTCTGCTTCCGAGGCCTCATGGGCGGTCCGATGCCCTATTCCAAACGCACGCGCGAGGGTTTCCTGGAACGCCGGGATTTGCTCAAGCTCGTCGAGCCCGCGGCCGAGCTCATGATCGCGGCAGCGTTTCTCGTGCACGGCGGTTTCGATGCGGGGCGCGACGACATCGTCGATGCCTTTATCGCTGCCATCTGCGCGCGTGCGGCTGAAAATCTGCGCACGCTACCTGAAAAACCGAAGTTGGATAAACGCGGGCTGGCCATGGAGATCTGTTATCTGTCGGGCATCAACGCAGTTCGGCAGAGCTGATGCTTATCCACAGGCGTGTGGAACTGCTTAAACGGTCCAGTCGCCGCCTCGATAGGCATCACGAGCGGTCATCGACAGTCGCTAACGACCAATCATCCGTACGACGGATACGCGCGGGTGCAGGCCGTCAGACCGATTCGTATGCATATTGTCAACGAGCGCGCCACGACAACCGTTGATATTGATAAGGTGGGCAAACAGTGCTCGACCAAGAGTTGACATAACGTGCTACTGACCAGACTAGAACAGGGATCGCGCAGCAGCCCAAGAACAGCACGCGCGGCATCCGTCGTCGCGATGCTCTTCGTGCTCGTAGGCTGTGGGGGAGGCTCGTCCGGCAGCCCGCCGCCTCCAATACCTCCGCCGCCGCCGCCACCGATCGCGCAGGGTGCTGCGTTCAAGTTTCTGAACCAGGCCAGTTTCGGCGCGACGGAATCCGAGGCGGCTGACGTCATCGCGCTCGAGTACGAGCGCTGGATCGACGATCAGATGCAGAGACCCGCGAGTCTACAACTCCCGTATTTGCAATCCCTACCCGTGCCACAACCGGTAGGGCAACTCAATGCGGACCGCGTCCACATCTGGTTCGAGCACGCCCTGCACGCGCCCGATCAGCTCCGTCAACGCGTCGCCTTCGCGCTGTCGGAGATCATGGTCGTCTCGGAGCTCGGCGCGCTCGGACAGGCGCCTTACAGCCTCGCGAGCTACTACGACACACTCGCCGAGCTCGCCTTCGGCAATTTCCGGGATCTCATGGAGGCTGTCACCTTACATCCGGCTATGGGTGTGTACCTGAGCATGCTCGGCAACGAAAAGCCGAATCCGGCGCTGAATATCCGCCCTGACGAGAACTATGCGCGCGAGCTCATGCAGCTATTCACGATCGGACTCGTGGAGCTCGAGCTCGACGGCACGGTCCGCACCGATGTGAACGGCGACCCGATACCGACCTACTCGCAAGACATCATCGAAGGCTTCGCGCATGTCTTCACGGGTTGGCACTACGCGGGAGCGCCGAGCTTCGAGCAAGCGACGCGAACACTATTCAACCAGGTCATCCCCATGCAGCTCTATCCGAGCTTTCATGACACGGGACCGAAGCAGCTCTTGAACGGCGCCGTACTGCCGGCCGGTCAGACCGGGCAGCAGGACCTGGACGATGCGCTCGACAACATCTTCGCGCATGAGAACGTCGGACCTTTCATCGCGCAGCGACTCATCGAGCGGTTGACGACGAGCAATCCGTCACCGCAGTACGTTGCGCGGGTCGCCTCGGCGTTCAACAACAATGGCTCGGGCATGCGCGGCGACCTAGCCGCGGTCGTCAAGGCCATTCTGCTCGATCCGGAGGCGAGATTGACGGCGGACGGCTTGGGCGGTGTGGATACTGCCGGCAAAATCAAGGAGCCCTTGCTGCGCCTGACTCAGCTCTGGCGCGCCTATGACGCACGCTCGGCGAGCGGCCAGTACGCGCTTCGCTCCGCCAACGTCCTGTTCGGTCAGGGACCGCTGCAGGCGCCTTCGGTCTTCAACTTCTTCAGCCCGTTTTACGCACCGTCCGGCGAGATACGCGATCGCGGCCTCGTCGCGCCGGAGCTGCAGCTTGCAACGGAGTTTCAGAACACGCTGCATACGAACCTGATGTTTCTATTCACGTTCTCCTGGAACTCGGAGAATGCGGCAAATCTGGACCCCGACTTCGTCTACATCGATATCGCCGAGGAGGTCGCCATCGCCGGCGACGTCGACGCATTGATCGACCGCGTCGCAGAAAAACTTCTCGCAGGCGAGATGTCGCCTACGCTGCGCGCCGAGATGCAGCGAATACTGGGGCTCGTATCTGCAACCGACGTCGTCCTGCGCGCGGCAGAGGCGATTTACCTCGTGGTTACGTCGCCCGAGTTTGCGAATCAGCGTTGAGGGATACGAGGATGAAACGACTACGATCCGGATTCGGCAGTTCCCCCCGCACATCGCTCGAGTCCAGTAACGGCGCGAAACTCTCGAGGCGCACGCTGCTCGGCGGCGGCTTGTCCGCTGCAATGCTGGCGCACGCGCCAGGACTCGCAGTCACGCAGGCATTTGCGCAACCGGCGCCGTTCAACGACTACCGTGCGCTGGTCTGCGTGTTTCTATTCGGCGGCAACGACTCGTTCAATATGGTCGTCCCGGCCAGCACGCCTGAGTACAACGTCTACGCGGCCTCCCGCCAGAATCTCGCGATCGCGCAGAGCGATCTGTTGCCGATCACGCCGCTGAATCCCGATGGCGCACAATACGGTCTGCACCCGGCCATGGGAGCTTTGCAGGGCCTGTTCGAGTCCGGGCAGGCGGCCTTCGTCGTTAATATGGGCCCGCTCATCGAGCCGACGACAAAGCTTCAATACCAATCGGGCTCGGTCGACCTGCCGCCGCAGCTCTTCTCACACAATGACCAGCAAGACCAATGGCACTCGCTTAAGGGTAGGACGCCGTCGAATACAGGCTGGGGCGGACGAATAGCCGACGTCCTACGTCTGAGCGTCAGCGGCCAGCAGCTTCCCGTCAACACATCGGTGTTCGGCAACACCCTATTTCAGGCTGGGGACGATAGCCTCGCCTATACGATGGGCCCGAACGGACCACTCACGTTCGAGGGCTTCGCGGATTCGGGGCCTGGTCTCGAGCAGCGGCGCGCGTTCGAGGCGATCATCGGCGCGGACTACTCGAGCATTTACGAGCGGGCCTTTGCCGAAGTGCAGCAACGCGCCATCTCTACGGCCGACACGGTGACGACCGCGATCGCGAACGCGCCCATGCTCAACACGCCCTTCCCGACATCATCGCTGGCCACACAGCTGCAAACCGTCGCTCGGTTGATCGCCGTACGCGACGACCTCGGTATGCAGCGACAGATCTTCTTCGTAGCCGCGGGCGGCTTCGATACGCACGACGATCAACTAGTCCTTCAGCCGAATCTGCTTGCCGACGTCAGCGACAGCATCGCGGCGTTTCATGCCGCGACTGTCGAGCTCAACGTTGCGCAGAACGTCACGACGTTCACACAGTCCGACTTCGGCCGAACGCTGACATCCAACGGCGATGGTACGGATCATGCCTGGGGCGGCGTGCAGCTCGTAGCCGGCGGAGCAGTGCTCGGCCGGATGCTCTACGGCAGATACCCCCTGCTCGCGATCGGCGGCGACGATGATGTTGGCGGCGGGCGCATGATCCCGACAACGTCGGCCGACCAGTACGCGGCCACGATCGCGCGCTGGTTCGGAATCGCGGACGCCGATCTCGATCTCGTTGCACCCAATCTCTCCAACTTCGCCACCAGAGATCTCGGGTTTCTCATCTAGGATGCCTGGTCTAAACCAGAGCCGAACCTATCGAAGCATAGCTGAACCCGCTTTCTGACAATCCAACTTATCTTAGAAGGATCCCTCGCAGCCGCTGGCGCTTATCCACAGACAGTTTGCGTTGCTCAAACCGGCACTGTCGCCTTTGAACGACCACGTCTTCGTCACGGCGGGCTACCGACCGGGAGGCCACACTTCCCGTGGCGCTTTCCATCGCATCCCGACACAGGCATTATTTCCCGACGCTTCGGGCCTCACGCGCAAGCCGCGAGGCTGCTAGACAATACCAGGGGGAGAAACCGCTTGAATAAGATTATTCTCGCGTCGTTGAGTCTCGTGAGCTTGCCTTTGGCGGCGCAGATGGGACCGCAATTCGAGGTCGACCCCGACTGGCCGGG
>JAOTTJ010000260.1 GCA_029864465.1 Gammaproteobacteria bacterium
GCCGGGCAGGCTGTCGAGCGTTGCCTGTATGAGCCGCAGCAAGTCCATACGCCTGAGCTGCGACTCCGGCTCGTCATCGGCCGGTGCTGCGATCGTGTCGAGAATGCTCTTGATCGTCGCGTCCTCCTCGATGAGCGTGATGTGCTGGGGCTGGCGTTGCCGGCGCCTGGCGTGGTCGGTCATCGTGTTACGGCAGATCTGGCACATCCAGCCATAGAGCGACGCCTCGGCCCGGTACGAATCGAGCCGTTCGAAGGCTTTGCAGAATGTCTCTTGAACCACTTCGCGTGCCTCATCCTCGTTGCCATTCAGGCGGGCGAGCGCAAACCGATACAGCTTCGGAAAATAGCTGTCGAACATTTCGCGGAAGGCCGCTTCGTCGCCGCGCAACAGACGCTTGGCGATTGCTCGATCGGCGTGCACTACATTCAAATCATCTCTCCCTGACGCTAAGACGCCGCGGGGCTGGAAATCCTTCGCGCTACGGGTATCGTGTCGAGATTATGTTAAACGAGGTACAGCCGTTACTCGGCAATGGCCGCCTGTACCGTTGTTAGGGCTCATCGGACCTCCGTGCCTCGTATCAGGCCGCCCAGAAGTGGTGGGCTTGCGCTACGACACTAAAGGATCGTGCCCGGCGATGTCGATTGTCGGCCCGTAATGTCCGCTCGTGGCTGCTCCCACGCTGTCGCTCGAGATTAGGCTGGCAGCTGGATCAGGAAAGGCAAGGGCCGATAGCTGATGATCTGTTATAAATCTCACTAGGACGCAATGAATATGACACGGTTGGAGGGCAGTGGACGTGAAAATTAGAACAACACGCTGTGCGTTATCTGCGGCTGCGAGTGGTGTGGCCGTCATCGTCTGTCTGATGGCTGCGGGGCAGGCCGATGCGCAGGGGCGCCGCGGCCAGGGCGGGCCTCCCACCGTGCCGACCGAAGAACAATGGTTGGCGTCAGCCGAAGCGCAGCGCCGTGCGGCGGCTGCGATGACGCTGGCCGGTTCGGATCTCCTCCCGCAGGCGCAGCGTTTCTGCACGGCCACCGGCCCGCTGCGTCTTGCGCTGGCGAGGCAGGCGGCCGGGCTTGCGCCGATCGAGAACTACACCATCGAACCGACACGCGTCTTCGACAATATGTATTTCATCGGCATGAGTTCCCAGAATACCTGGGCGATCACGACGAGCGACGGCATCATTTTGCTGGATACGCTGAACAGCACCGAAGAGGCTCGCGACGTCATTGTACCCAGCCTGAGGAAGGTAGGTCTGGACCCTGCCGAGATCAAATACATCATCGTCGGGCACGGACACCCGGGCCAATCCGACCATACTGGGGGTGCGTTGTACCTCCAGCAGACGTACGGGGCCAAGGTCGTCATGCACCCGTTGGACACCGAGCAGATTCTGCCCGCCCAACGTCCGGATCGCCCGTTAGCGACGCCTGATTTGGACGCAGCCGATGGCCAGAAACTGACGCTGGGCGATACCACGGTGACGCTCGTCCATATCCCGGGACACACGCCTGGCTCGCTCGGTGTGATCGTGCCGGTAACGCACCGCGGCACGCCGCATACGGTGATGACTTTCGCTGCGACGCAGATGCCAACGCGGGCTTCACTCCTGCAGTTCGAGCACGTCTTCAATGAGTTCGCGAGGCCGCTTAAGGTCGAAGCGGCGGTTAATTTTCACGCAGGCGGTCTTCAGGATGACTTCGTGCATTTGGAGACTATCCGCAACAACCCGACGGGGCCGAATCCGTATCTTTACGGGCCAGAGCGATTCGATCGGTGGATGTCCATCGTCATCGAGTGTGGCAGAGCGCGACTCGCCGCGATGGGCCGTTGAGTCTGGCGATGATGTCCGGTCTCGCTCGGAGGCGCCCCGACGGCGCTCTCGCGGTCGTGGCTATTCGAGGGGTCTCCTCTGCACGGTATGGCCGGTCTGAGCTCGGTCATTCGCTGCCGTCTCCAAGACACCGGCGTTTCTTAAAGCAATTCTATCTCGGTAGGTCTATTGCAGCTTTTGCGCGAACAATGAGCCCGAACAGCGAGTGAGACGGACATAGCGATTCGGATCGTGCTTTGCCATTTGATTTACGTGAGCACGGCGGTTACGCCGACAGACTCGGAGGAGTTAGCACAGCTACTGCGCCAGAGCAGAGCCCGAAATAAGGAACCCCATATAACCGGGATGCTGCTGTACAAGGGCGGCCATTTCATGCAGGTTCTGGAAGGTGGCAGGATAGCGGTGCAGACAGTGTTCGCATCGATACGGCAAGATCGCCGGCATGAGAACATAGATGTGCTGCGGGAAGAGCCTATCGAGCAGCGTGCGTTCGAAGCCCATGCTATGTTGATGGCCTTCAAAAATAACCCGGATACTTAGAAATGTGGGGGGCGCCCGGCGGCGTGGATCAGGCAGTGCACGCCCCAAGAAGCAGGAATTGATCGGATGGCCGCTCCTCGCCGAGAACGGAATTGACCGTGGTGTGCCAAGCAAGAAACAAGCAGGCTCGATGAGCCTGCTGAAGAAGACGAAGAACGTTGCGGAGGGAAGTCATGCGAATTCGAACTCTGGTGATACACCTCGGAACTAGTTTGTGTCTGACATCGCACGCGTTCGCCCACCACAGCGGTGCGATGTTCGACCCTCAGAAGATTGTGACATTCGAGGGAGTTGTCTCCCGCTACGAATGGAGAAACCCGCACGTCTTTATCGGTGTCGGAACAACCGATGCCAGCGGCGCGACCGTCGAGTGGGAGATCGAAGCGGATGGCATTCCCTTGCTGGCTCCGTTGGGATGGACGGCAGACTCTCTGAGGGTCGGTGAGCGCGTCAGCGTATCGGCGAGCCCAGCCAGGGATCCAGCCAGGAAAGCGGCGATAGGGCGAGATATCGTCAGGGAAGACGGGACTACGTTAATGGCGAACGCGGAATTCGCTCGGGAGCGTGTCTCGATAGAGAGCACTGGGGTCGCATCGAGCCTAGCGGGCCGATGGTTGCCGCGGTGGCGAGATATGGCATTTGTCTCGCGAGGTCGGCTGACTTGGCCGCTGACAGAGCGGGGCCGGGAGGCTGCTGCCCGCTACGAAAACGACCCGTTCGATAGCGCCACGAACCCACAGATGCAGTGCATCCCCACGGCTGCGCCGCTGATCATGATGTACCCGACTGTCGACACAATCGATTTCGGGGACGATACGATCGTCTTCAATATCGCCTGGATGCACGTGCAGCGTACGGTCTATCTGGATGGTCGCGGTCACCCGGAATCCGCAGCGCCTTCGATCCAAGGTCACTCGATCGGGCACTGGGAGGGCGACACGCTGGTCGTGGATACAACGAATTTCTTGGAGACCGGCATGGGCAACTCGTTCGGCATGCCATCCGGCGCACAAAAACACGTCGTCGAGCGATTCGCCCTAAGCGCGGACGGCACTAAGCTGAATTACGAATTCGTTCTCGAGGATCCAACCTATCTGGCCGCTCCGGTAACGGGCAGCTACGTTTGGGATTACCGGCCCGACCTGGAACGCGGCGACAGCGAATGCGATGTCGAAACCGCAGGCCGTTACTAAAGCGATGGCTCAGGTTGCGTGGTGCACTGGCCTTGAATTGCCGTGCGCAAGGAGATCGCGAGAGCCAATGTGGGGGAGAACGATGCCCAGCGCATGCGTAGTGCTTTGTCTGGCGTTGCTCTGGGCTCCAATCGCAGCCAATGCTCAAACCGCAGCGGGTGGCCTTGCCGGCACGCCCGGAATCCATCAATCGACGCTGCCAGCCGCGGGTCGTCGCTACACGTTGGCGATCCCGGACGGCTATACGGGGCAGGAGCCGGTACCGCTGATCGTGTCGCTCCATTATGGAGGAACGGTGACTCCGTTTTATGGGCGAGGCCTGCTCGAGGGATTGATTGAACCGGCGTTTCGGAGTCTGGGTGCAATCGTCGTGGCTCCTGACAGTGCGGCAGGGAACTGGGCCAACCCGACCGCGGAGCAGCACGTCTTGGAGTTGCTCGATTACATCGAAGCCAACTACAACATCGATGCTGAGAAGACGTTGTTAATTGGCTACAGCATGGGCGGCGGCGGAACGTGGTATTTAACTCCTCGCCATCCTGAGCGTTTCAAAGCGGCGATCGTAATGGCCGGGCGGCCTCAAGCAGATTCGACCTCTTTTGACTGGGAGACGCCGATGTACGTCATTCACAGCACGGCCGATCAAGTCGTACCGTTCGAGTCGACTGCAGCGGCTGTGGAGCGATTACGGGATCAGGGCGAATCCATTGACCTCGTCGTCGTGGATGGGATCTCTCACTATGAGATCCCGCGGTATCGCCCCTATCTAGAGGCAGCCATGCCATGGATTCAAGGAGTGTGGGAAAGATGACCGTTTGCCCAAGAGCTGCTCTATTCGCTGCCATCGCACTCGCCAGTAGCTGCGTGTTCGCCCAAGACGATGGGGTACTTCGCGTCTATAGCTCCAATGGGGTTCGAATCGTCCTGCAAGAGATGCAGCCACAGATCGAGCAGGCGATAGGAAGAAGGCTTACGTTCCAGTTCAGCACTTCGCGAACTCTGACTGACCGGATCGCGGCTGGCGAAGCGTTCGACGTTGCGGTTCTCACGCCGCGCCTCATCGATGAGCTGACTGAACAGCGCAAGATTGTGCCGGAGTCACGCAACGAGTTTGCCCGAGTAGGTATCGGCGTTGGGTCAAGGCTCGGGACGCCGGTCAAGCGTGTCGGAACGCTCGACGAGTTGCGGCAGACGTTCCTGGAAGCTGAGTCAGTCGCTTTCGGCGCGAACGGTCAGAGTCGCAGAACCAACGAGGCGAGCTTCGAGGCATTGGGCATTAGCGATGCAATGCGCAGCAAAACCCG
>JAOTTJ010000261.1 GCA_029864465.1 Gammaproteobacteria bacterium
CAACGAGCTCGAGTACATAAACGGTGAGATCTGGGCGAACATTTGGTATGACGACCGAGTTGTACGTGTTTCACCCGCAACGGGTGAGGTGCTCGCTTGGGTCGATCTGAGCCATCTCGTGCCGCGTGTGCAGCGCAGCGCGGATGCGGTTCTGAACGGGATCGCCTACGACGACGAAGCAGACCGTCTATTCGTGACGGGCAAAAACTGGCCACAGCTCTTCGAGATCACCCTCGCGCGGCCGTAAGATCTACGGACTAACGATCGATCGCTCGCCAGTCATCGGGTTCGTCGAAATCGACGTCGCAGCCGAGCAGATCCTCGACCTCGAACTCGCTCAATTGCTCATCGAGTAGGAACTCATCGTCGGACGTGCTATCGGCGATCCAGCCGCTAAAGGTTTTGTTCGGTTCCATCGCACACATCTCCGTTATCGTGGAAATGCCGTAATACACGCGGTGCCAGGCGCGGCGAAGTGACGCAGCTCACACTATCGTCACGGGATTATGCAAAGGCGGCCAGGCTGTGCGCTCAGTATCGAAAAATGAGTGGGTCGACGCTTCGGGTTTTGGGAGGATTCGAGCTCGGCTAGGTCCGGCGCCTGACCAAGACGATGCCGACGAGCGCGGGCAGCGCGAGCAGGCCGAAAGGATAAATCTCGATGCGCCCTATCATCGGCAGCTTGAGCGCAGGTGCGCGCGCATCGAGGCCGAAGACCAGCCCGAGCACATTGACTTCGAGGCCTTCCTGTCCTGCTGCGAGGATGCCGAGGGCACCAAGGAGGTTGAGCTGAAAGCCTGTGCCGCTCGGTGCGGTTGCTGCGAACGGTGAATCGAGAAAGTCTTTGCCGATTGCCGTAGGCGGAAGATCGACAGGCAGCTTGCCGACTTCCCTCAAGACGTGCGCCGTAAACGTGTTCGAATTCGGACCGGGCCACACACGGTACTGGTCAGCATACGGATAGCTCGCTACGGCGCTCTGCACGCGCTGGATCATGAGCTCTGCTTCGGGGCCGCGGGCATCCGCGAGCAGCTCCGGCTCGCTGCCGAACCAACGCCCATCCGGGGGGCGGTCGCTCTGCACGACCGCGCTTCCCGTTCGCCGCAGCCGCCAGCCGTTGACCTCGTGTACGGTAAATCGCTCGGCAAGTGCCGGCTTGACCGCGATCCAGGTATGCACGCCGAAATAACCTCGCCAGCGAACGGCGCGCGCCGCATACACTTGAATGACGGCCTCAGGTGTCGTCGCGGGATCCGGTGCAAGCCCGACCGGTGCGCGGCTGGCCGTGCGCCAGTCTTCTGCGGTCACATTTGCATGAATCAGTGCGATGACGACTGCGGCGACGAGGCTGAGTAAGACGTACTTCATGATTTGCAAGCATAGCTCACTACGCAAGCAGTGAGGCGTACGGTGCCGTTAGAGAATCTCGTCGGATATGAACTCGGCGAAACGATGCGTCCAGTTGAGATCGACCGCGCTATCGAGCTCCTCGGAGATTGCGAAATCCGCTAGGAAAACGCGCTCCATGAGATCGACTACGGCCTCGGGGCTCGACGTTGCGATGTTGAGCTCCTCGTTGATCTGTAGGCTGAGCTTATCGAAGTTCGCAGAGCCGACGATGGCCCAGCCGTCGATAATCGCGGCCTTGACGTGCGACATGCCGGGATAGAGGTACACACGAATCCCGTTGCGCAGCATGACGTTGATCGCGACCTGGTTGCTGTAGTTGAGCGGCGCATGGTTACCATCGGCCGGTAGAATCACGCGCACGTCAACGCCGCGGCGGCGGGCCTTGGCGAGCTCGAGCAAGATCGTATCGTCAGAAAAATAGGAGTTCTCGATGTAGATAAAACTCTGTGCGCGTCGAATTGCAGCGAGCTTCGCGCGATAGATCTGAGAGTCGTGGTCGCGCGTCACGAGCACGCGCACGGGATCGCCGACATTGTCCGCACGCTGTCTGGCCGATCGCATCCATCTGACTAGCATGGCGGCGTCGCCGAGCCAGCCGGCTTTCGACCAGGCGATGTCGAGGTCGCGCTGCAGAACGTCGACGATTGGACCGCTGACCTCGACCATGAGGTCGTGCCATGTGTACCGGTACTCACGTCCGATGTTCATTCCGCCGAGGAATGCGACCTTGCCGTCGATGATCGTCGATTTGGTGTGGTCGCCGGTGAGCCACGGATTGCCGCTCGTGCGGACTCTGACGTTGGAGCCGCGCTCCAGATACGAAGGCATCGAGATCGGCGGCCGAAAATCCGCGGGCATGCCCTCGGGATCGACCTGCGTGCCGAGCAACGCGCCGATGCCATCGAGGAGGACGCGCACGTCGACTTCCTCGGCGCGCTCCCTGAGCATATCGGCTATCGACACGGCATAGTCGTCGTTGTCGAAAATGTAAGTGCGGATGTCGATCGATTCTTCGGCTTCCTCGATCGTCTCGATCAGCCGCGGGAAGAACTCCGGCCCATCGATGAGGAAACGAACGGTCCCGCGGGTCGCCGTGCCGGCGAGTTGGTCGAGCTCGGCTTCCCAAGCCTCGAGATCCATTCCCGGACCTTGGCGGACTTCGGGTATGGGGTCGTCGTCGAGGCGCGCAAACTGCACGGTGCCGATCGTCATGCGCCGCGCGAAACTCGCCGTCGATTTGATGACGAGTGAATAGAGCGCCTTGAGCGTCGAGAACGGCCGCACGAGCGGTTCGATGTAGGCCGCCTTCCCGAGCAGGATCGTCGCGTGCGCGGCCGTTGCGGCACGGCGCGTCTGAATGGAAGAGTTGGTCTGTCGCGCCTCGTTAGGCAAATCGCCCGCGGCGGCCCAAGCATCTTCGGATTCGTCGATGATCTCGAGGATCTCCGGATAGTCGGATAGCTCGGGGTACCCCGATGGCGCGAACGTGCTGGCAAAAAGCGGGATCGGGTCGGCGGGCGGCTCGGGCGTCGTCGCGCACGCACCCAGCAGCATCGCCAGTGCGATGCCGATAACGCTCGACGTTAGCTTTAAGAATGAGCTCGTTGACATGAGTTCGCCGTCACGGGGCGTGGAGTTGAGCCGCATTTTAGGCCAATTCGCCTGACCACGCGCTTACAGCTCCCTCTCACCTTCCTGATGATCCATTGAAATACCAGAAAGAGGCCTGGACTGCGAGGCCGCAATGCTCGCTTTCGCGGTCAATTCGACCGGCGTGGCTGCCGGTTTACATAAACGCTCGCGCGCGGATTCCCGCTCGGGCGTCCCGCCAGTCCGACGAGGCGGGCAGGCTGGGGTCCCGGGCGGGGTCGCGATCCCGCCAACGCGCAGCCTATTGCGCCAGCGCGTCGCGGCGCCAGAGCTCCCAGGGGCGATCGTAGCCACGATTCTCGCCCGACTCGAGGACCCTGCGCGCCTCTTCGGGATCGAGGTAGGAAACCGAGCCGCCGAGGCCGATGGCTTGCAGTTGGATCGAGGCGTTGATTTCGAGATAGATGCTGCGCGCAACCGCGAAAGGAATCGACTCGCCTGTGACGGCGACGCCGTGGCCGCGCATCAGGACCGCCGTACGATCGCCGAGCTGTGTCGCCAGCGCGCTGCCTTTTTCGGCGTTGTTGACGAGCATGTCGGTCATACCCGACTCGTCGCGGATATCGTAGATGGGTAAGCCCTCGCCGATGAAACTGGACATGTGATAGACGGGCTTGATCGGCACGGAGCTGATGCCGAACGGTATGACGGACGGCGAGTGATTGTGCACGACGGAGCTGACATCGGGCCGGATTTTATAGATCTCGGCGTGAATAAAGCGTTCTGAATACTGCGAGCGGCCGTTGAGATCGATCGGGACACCGTCGAGCGTGTACTCGATGATGTCGGCTTCGGTGACGAGCGCCGGCGCGCGCGCCCCCGCCATCAGGAAACGATTCGGATCGAGATTGTGACGGACGCTGACGTGTCCGTACGCATCGACGATACCGTACGAGGCGAGCGTGCGGTTGGCTGCGATAAGGTCCAGGATGAGCTCCGGGTCAGCGGGACCCACCGAGACCGGCGCGTTTTGCGCAATGGCAGCGGGCCCGGCGAAGCCGAGTAGCACGGCAACGGTCGTCGTCAAAAAAGAACAACGGGTTCGTAGAATCGAAGAATTCATCGTCTGCCTCCTCGAGGTCAGCTCAAACGTGGAAACAGGGCGCGGGCGTTGCCCGATTGTATCGTCTCGAGATCCTGCGCGGTGAAGCCGTCGAATGCGTTGAGAATGTCATCTGAGTCCTCGATCAGTGACGGCGGAGAGATCGGTAAATCGGTGCCGAACACGATGCGCGACGGGTCGACTAGCTCGGTCAACGCGCGCAGCGTAGCGAGCGATGTCGCTTGTGCCGTGCCATAGTAGAGCGTCTTCATGTAGGCGATCACACCGTCGGGCGCGCGCTCGAGTACGGCGGGATCGAAGCGTTCGCCCTGTTCGGCCAGTCGCGCGGCGATATAGGGCGCCGCGCCGCCGGCATGAGCCGTAATCCAACGGATCTGCGGGTGGCGCTCGATCGTGCCGGAAAGAATCAGGTTCGCGATCGCGCGCGTCGTTTCGAACACGTACTCGATGACCGAGCTGCGAATCGATAAGCCCAGCTCGTCGAAGAAGGGCGGGGCAGTCGGGTGCAGCAGCACGACGGCGCGGCGCCGGCCGAGCTCGGCCATGAGCGGCTCGTAGTCCGGCGCGCCGAGATAGACGTTATCGATGCTCGGATTCAGCGAGATACCGTCGAGCCCGAGCACATCGAGCGCGTGGACGGCTTCTTCGGTGGCTGCATCGACGTCGTATTGCGGCAGATAGGTGAGCGCGCCGAAGCGTGTCGGGTGATCGGCGACGATCTCGGCGGCCGATTCGTTGATCGCGCGGCATTGATCGA
>JAOTTJ010000025.1 GCA_029864465.1 Gammaproteobacteria bacterium
GAGCGACTGCACGAAGTTCAGCTTGTGGTCGTGGGTTAGCGGTTCTGTCGACATGTTGATCGGTCCTTCACGCCTGCTGCGTCGGTACGTCCGGCTCGTCGTCACAGGCCAGTGGCACGACGGCCGCTGGCCCACGGGGGCGTATTGCCCTGTATCGGCGCGGATGAGGGGATCTTTAGGTAGAGAGCGGCCGGCAGGCGGCCTACAGGCGCTGCGAGCTTGCGTCGCGCTCAGTGGCAGACGTTGTTGGACAGTCCGATCGCGAACGCGCCGGCGCCGTTGACCGTCGCAGGGATGTACTCGATATCGCCGCCTTCGAGGTCTACGAAGGCGACCGATGGGCTGTCCTGAAACGCAACGAAGGCCGTGCGTCCGTCCACGGACCCTAGCGAGTCGAGCGGTGTGTGCTCGAACGCGCCCGAACCGACGACCGAGCGCCGGATATTGTCGAACAGATAATAGTCGCTGTTCTCCGTGCTCATGAGCAGGTTCATGCGATCGAAGCGTCCGACCGTGACGAGGTCTATACCTAAGCCGATCTTCGTGTCGACATATTGCTCGAAGCGGTTCTGCTCGACGGACAGAAAACGGCCCGATGCCTTGTCCATCATGTACAGAAATGCGCCTTCCGGCGTGGTGTAGGGGCGCGCCGGTGCGTCGCCGACGCGGAAGCTGCGGTAGACGACCTTGGAGAACGCGTTGAGGCTATAGACTTCGCCCGTATCCTCGTTGGCGACATAGACGTAGCGGCCATCGAGACTCCGGCTCGGTGCGGAGAGCGCCTGGCCGGGAATATCGGCAACCTGCATCTCGACTCTCTGTTGGAGGTTCGAATCGATCATGCCGATCGCGCCGGTTGCACTGTTGCTGTAGAAGATCTCGATCTCGTTCGGATCGAATAAGACGTCGCGGCTCGGCGGGAAGTCCTCGAGCTCGAAAATGATGCTACCGCCGTACGCAGAGAACAGCACGAAGCCGCCGTCTTGGCTGTCGCTGAAGCCGATCTTCGAGCCGCTCGTATCGAGCACCATATGTCTCGGGGTCATCGGTAAGGTGACCTCCATCGCGAGACGCTGTTCTCGGAGATCGTAGAGGCTCACGAGCTTATGCTCGATATTCGTGTAGACGAGCACCGGCGCATAAGGTGTCGCGACGAGATCATCGACTGGATATTTCGTTTCGATGCGCGCGACGGCTTCACGGGTATCGAGATCGATAACGTCGATGATGTTGTCCTCGGCATCGGCGACGAACATGAGCTTGAGCGGATTGGAGAGGTCTGCCGCCGAGCCGATCTGCAGCTGCATCGCGGTCGCGAGCAGAGCTATCAACAGAATCCAGCGGCGCATCGTCGTATCTACCGTTTAGTTCAGCCCGAGATAGGGGTAGATCATGTCGCTGACGGTATGGAAATTGTCCGTGATCAGAATAAGTCCGAAAGCGATGATGATGACCATGCTCGCGTAGCTCAGTTTTCGGGCGTGGCGCGCGAGTGCGTTGAGAATGCTGTCCATCTTCGAGATGTAGAACGCGGCAAGCAGGAACGGTATCGCCACGCCGATCGCGAACGTCAGCATGATGCTGGCGCCAATCATTGCGCTGCCGATCGCGCCGACATAGACGATCAACGTCGCCACGATCGCACCGCCGAAGCAGGCCGTGCAGCCGAGCGCGTAGCCCATCGAGGCGAGCGCCGTGCCGGCAATGTCCTTTATCGAGAGCGATTGCATCTCGAGCCGGTTCGGCACACGGCACGCCAGCTCGCGCGTGCCGCGAAAGCCGATCCATAGGCCGAGCAGAATGACGATCACGCCCGATGCGACGGCGACGACGCGGCTGTATTCGGCAAACACGAGCTGGGCCTGGTGGCCGATCGCTCCGATCAGGGCGCCTGCGAGGACGTAGAGCAGCGTAAACCCTAGAACGAATGCGAACGCGATCTGCATGACCTTGCGCCGGATGATCGGCGTCATGCGCTGCACGTCCACGCCTTCCTTTCCGGGCACGGTCGAGAACCCCGCGATGATGCCGCCAAACATGACTACGAGCTGCAGCAGACACGGCGTCAGTACCGATGACAGCAGTCCCGCGCCGAGGGCAAGCGCGGCGACAGGTGTAATGTCCGCGCGTGACTTGAGCTCCTCGGGCAGTGAATAAGGCGCATCCCAGCCGCCGGCAAACGTGATCGGGTTGGGGCTGCCGAGGTAGGGGCTTGCGACGTAGAGACGCATGCGGCCGGCCGATTCGAAATCGATCGGGTCGCCGTTCGCATCCACTTTCGGAAAGCTGAACACGCTCAGCCGGTGGTGTTCGACATTCGTCGGGCCATCGGCCAGAGCGGGCTCGTACTCGATGTCGCCCACGCGTAGCGTCGCGCGCGGAGGATCCACGGGCAGCTCGCCCGTGTGCACGGTCTCGCTGACGAAGAAAATCATGTTCCGGTCGGGGCGCAGATTGCCGACGATTCTGGCGCGATCAACGTATTGGAAATACTCATCGCTCGCGAAAGTCGCCGTGATTTCCAGGTTCGGCGTCTTGACGAGCTCGCGCGTCAGGTACTGCGCGACCGTCTCGCCCTTGATCATGCGGCTCTCGTCGCCGACGCCGCGCAAGAGCTGCTGGCCCTGCACGAAATACGGAAAGATGAGCCACGACGAGGCGATCGCGATGCCAGCCAATGCGAGCAGACCGAGCTTCAGCGGATTCGGTAAATGCAGTGTCGGCGTATGCGTTCCGTGGGACATCGTCAGCGCACCGGTCTAGCGGATCGCCTCGAGAATAGCCTCGGGCGACGTCGAGAAATTGAAGACGTCGACGAGCTCGCCGTCAGGGTCGATCAAAAAAACATTCGCCGTGTGCTGGACCGTATAGGCGTCCTGTGTCTTCGTCACGGCATAGCTCACCTTGAAGTTCTTGGCGGCTGCATTGATCTGCTCGATGCTGCCACTCAAGCCGAGCATTGCCTCACTGAAATGGCCGGCGTAGTCGTCGGTGATTGCTGCTGTATCGCGCTCGGTATCGACGCTGACGAAGATACCCGTCATCTCGCTCCCGGCTCCCTCGAGGACCCGGCTCATGTTGAGGGCCATGAGCGGACAGATGTGCTCGCAGTGCGTGAAACCAAAGCCCAGCAGCACGTGCCGGCCGCGGAAATCTTCATCGCGTACGAGCGCACCGTCGCGACCGGTCAGCTCGAAGTCGACGACGACGCCGTGATCATCGGGCGCGACCATCGAGGCATGGTCCGCCGCCATGGCTAAGTGCGCCGCATGCTCGCTCCCAGTTTCCTGGGCCGTGACAGCCGTCGTGAACAGGCCGATGACGAGCACGCTCAGGGCGACGGTCGGGCTTGCGCGGAAATCTGCCACTGCTGCTTCCTTTTAACCCTTGTCCTGTTGTTTGGACCGCTCGAGACTGACGCGGTTCGGGCCTGTTCTGAGCGCCCGCGCGATCAATAATCCAGCGGCCGCCCGAGCATCGGATTTACGCCGTTGTGGAAATTTCCCTGATCGCGAACTGTCGTGGCCTGACCGTTCTCATCGTAGTGCACCCAGATCAGGCCGTGGGCATCGCCATTCTCGGGCATGTCGATTTTTCGAATGAGCTCCTTCGACTTGGCATCGTAGACGTAGATCCGGCCTTCGCCGTTGCTCGTGGCCCACATCTCTTTGCCGTTCGGTGAGAGCAGCACGTGATCGACTTTGTAGGCGCCGTAAAGCGAATCCGTCGCATGGCCGTCCTCGGTGTTGAGAACTGTGACCGTGCGGCCGAGGTGATGAGCGCCTTCGCCCTTGTCCGCGATCCAGAGCTCGGTCTCGTCGGCATTTAACGTGCCGCCGTAAGGCCCGATGCCGGTGCCGCCCGTCCAGATGATCTCGCCGTCGCTGAGGCGGACCTTGGAAGCATTCGAGCTCGAGTTGATGACGTAGATGTGCTCTTTAGCCGAGTCGATGACGGCCCAGTTCGGCCGGTAGCCCGGGATCGGGTATTCCGCCTCGACTTCCCAGGTATCGGGGTTGATGACGGCAATCCAGAACGGCCTGAGCGCCTGGTACTCGCCATGATAGATCTGCGTGACAGCGCGCATGCCGGTTCCTCGACCTGGTGCATAACCTGCTGGTTCCATCATCGCGTAGATGCGCTCGTAGTCGTGGTCCGGCCAGACCGTGTAGATGAATCCGCCCATGTCGACGTCGCGAACCCCGCCGAGCACCTCGTCGGTCTCGGGGTCGTAGAGGAACAGGCCGAGACCGTCGGGGTCACGTACGAACGTGTCGAACAGGACCTTGTCGCGGAAGACCTGGCCGTGATGCAGGCGCGCGCCGATCGTGACCTGTACCACCGGCTGCAGCGTCAGCGCGTCGAGTTTGAGCATCGTCCAGGCGCCTGCTGGATTCGGCGTGCCGTCGGCGCTCGGTTCGCGCGGGCCGACCATATAGGCCCAGCGGCCGTCAGGCGACATCGCTGAGGTATGCACGACCGAGCGTAAGTTCTCATCGATCGCGTAGCTTGCGATGATCTCGTGCGTGGCGGCATCGCCGACCACGAGGCGATTCTTAGTCGGCGGCACATAGCCGTCGAACAGCACGGACGGCGAGCTCGTCGTGCCGACGTTTTCGTACCAATAGGTCTTGCCGGGCTCTGGCGTGAACTTGGGTTCACCGGCATCGAAGCGCCCGACGATGCGCGAGGGGTACTCGCTCCAGACGCTGCCTTCCTTCGCGCGCCGTTCCCAGGTCTCGACGACCGTATCGAACCGTTGCACGCGCTCCATCGCGAGCTCGTACTCCGTCCTGCGAAATTCCTGCTCCTCGGTATCTAGTGACTCGAGCGCGACGAGCTCGGTGCGCCACTGGGCCGGCAAGGCTGGGTCGAGCTCGAGGCCTGCGAGCGAGCGGATGTACATCGAGATTGCGACGAGGTCCTCGTTCGTGGGGTCGAGGTTCTCGGTAACGACGATCATGATCGGATTAGCGACGAACTGGTCGACGATATTCACTGGCGAAGGGCCGAAATGCAGCGATGGGCCTACGAGGCCTTCGCCGGTTGGGCCGTGGCAGGTGGCGCAGCCGCCCACAGTCGTGTGAAAGAGCTCCTCGCCACGCTCGACGAGCGCATCGACCGCGTCCTGTGCCGTCGCGGCATTACACGAAAGGCCTGTAAAAACAACGACTAATATACGTGATCGAATAGACATGTCTCGCCCCCCGAGGGCCGCTGAATAGGATGCGTGAACGGCTGGAGTATACCGTACTCGCGCAGAACGCCGGTTGAATACCTCGGTCGGACGCTGGACCGCTACGGTCTTGGAGTCCGCGTGGAGCCTCAGAGTTCCGCGGGGTTAGGCTGCCGTGGCGTCCTCGACCTCGAGCACGCGTCCCGCATTCAGGATGCCGAGCGGGTCCAGCGCGGCCTTGAGCGTGCGCATGAGCGCGAGCTCGGCCGGGCTGCGGGAATGGTGCAGGTAACCGGTTTTGAGCTGGCCAATACCATGTTCCGCTGAGATCGAACCGCCGTAGCGGCCGGTGATGCCGTAGGTGATCTTATGAATTTGCTCGAGATCCTCGTGGCGCTTGGTCGTGACGAAGACGTGCAAGTTGTTGTCACCGAAGTGGCCGAACACGAGAATCGTCACGTCGGGGAAGGCTTCCTTGAGCGCGGTATCGACATCAGCGAGGAATGCCTGCGTCCGCTCGAGCTCCAGGCTCACGTCGAGGCTCGCATAGGGTGTCAGCATGCGCGCGATTTCCGCGATACCGTCCCGAATAGCCCAGATCGCCTCTCGTTGCGCTTCGGATTGAGCGATCGCGGCGTCCGCGACGATTTCGCCGTCGAAGGCCTCGCCCAGAAGTGTCTCGAGGCGTGTGCTGTCCGCTTCGCTGTCTGTGCCTTCAGTCTCGACGAGCGCGTAGATCGGGTGGCGCTTCTCGAACGGTGAATCGCAGTTCTCCACGTGCTCCGTGACGAAGTCGAAATACGGTGCCCACATGACCTCGAAAGCACTCAGGGAGTTGGTCAGATGGCGCCTCGATGCGCTGAGTAAGGCAACGGTATCGTCGAAGGTCTTCAGTGCGCACAACGCTGTCTCGCGGCTCGGTAGGCGTGGATAGAGTCGCAGTGCACAGCGTGTAATCACGCCGAGCGTGCCTTCCGTGCCGACGAACAGCTGCTTGAGATCGTAGCCGGCGTTGTTCTTGAGCATCGTGCTCATCGAGCTGATGATCGTGCCGTCGGCGAGCACGGCTTCGAGACCGAGCACGAGATTTCGAGCCATGCCGAATCGGATGACTTGGTTGCCGCCGGCATTCGTCGCGATCGCACCGCCGATCTGACACGAGCCGCGTGCACCGAAGTCGAGCGGGAACAGGCAGCCGGCCTCTTGTGCCGCGGCCTGAATTGACTGCAAGGGTGTGCCCGCGAGCGCGGTCAGCGTCATGCCGCTCGCGTCGAGTTCCGTGATACCGCTCATGCGCTCCAACGACAACGCGATTTCTCCGGGACGTGGCGTCGCGCCGCCGGATAAACCCGTGAGTCCGCCCTGAATGACGACGGGCTGCGCCGCCGCATGACAAGCACGCATGATCGCGGCGACCTCTTGCGCCGTTTTCGGCCGTAGCACGGCGAGCGGCTCATGAGGATTCTCGCCCGTGTAGTCCACGCTATACTTGTCGCCGAGCTGCTCGCCCGTTAATACGGCACTCGGCTCGAGGAGTTCGCGCATATCGGCGATGAGATCGTGCATGGCCGCATTGTGTAGCAAACGTATGCCGGGTCCAAGAGAGCCCGGTGCCGGGCCGCAGGGCCAATGAGGTGACGTGCCGGAATGGATAAGCTGACGAGTCAATGTCAGGAGCTTTATTACGGCTTGACGCCGCGCGCTGTCCGAGCGCGCTCGATGATGCTCGCAGTCGACATAGTCATTATTGCCTATTTCGTCGGCACGACCTTCTTGCCGCTCTACGACTGGATTATCGTGATCGACGCTGCGATCGGCCTCATCCTGGTCGCGGATTTTGTCTTCCGCATGATCGCACACGCCGATCGCGCCGCATTCCTGTTCAGGGCGCTGAGTCTCATCGACCTGCTCGTTATCGCCTCGCTCTTCGTGCCGGCACTGATCGGCAACTTTGCTTTCCTGCGCGTGATTCGAGCCGTGCGTTTGATGCGCTCCTATGCGGTCTCGCATCAGCTGCGCACACAGTCGCCGTTCTTTGCACGCAACGAGGACGTGATCTTCAGCGCCCTGAATCTCATCGTGTTCATTTTCGTGATCACCGCTGCCGTGTTCGTGTTGCAGGTCGAGGCCAACGAGTCCATCAACAATTACGTCGATGCGTTGTATTTCACAGTGGCGACGCTCACGACGACGGGTTTCGGTGACATCATTCTCGTCGGCAGCACGGGACGTTTGCTGGCCGTGACCATCATGATCGTCGGCGTCGCCTTGTTCATCCGTCTCGTGCAGACGATCTTTATGCCAAGTAAGGTTCGTTACGAGTGTTCAGGCTGCGGGCTCACGCGCCACGAATCAGATGCCGTGCATTGCAAGCACTGTGGTCAGCTCGTTCACATTCGCACGGAAGGCATTCAGGGCTGATTCGGCAACCAAGGACGTCGGGAGACTCAACGCATGATCGATTTCTACACCTGGTCGACGCCCAACGGGCGCAAGATTTCCATCATGCTCGAGGAACTCGGGCTGGCGTACCGGACGATCCCCGTGGATATCGGTAAGGACGAGCAATTCGACCCTGAGTTTCTCAAGATCAGCCCAAACAACAAGATACCGGCCATCGTCGATCATGACAGCGGAATGAGCCTCATGGAGTCCGGCGCGATACTCATGTACTTGGCCGAGAAGACGGGGCAGCTCATGCCGCCGCCCGGGCCGCAACGGTGGGTCGCGATTCAGTGGCTCATGATGCAGATGGCGCACGTCGGCCCGATGCTCGGCCAGACTCATCATTTCGTTTTCTACAATCCGGGCAAAGCACCGTATGCCGAGGAGCGCTACCTCAAAGAGAATGCGCGCATATACAAGGTTCTCGACACGCGTCTCGCAGACGTCTCCTATCTTGCCGGCGATTATTCGATAGTCGACATCGCGACCTGGCCGTGGATCTCGCGTTTCGAACGCCAACGGATGGATCTCAACGACTTCCCGAACCTGCGACGTTGGTACGTCGATATCGCGATGCGTCCGGCCGTGCAACGCGGTTACAAAGTGCCGCACGACGACGAAGACGTACCGATTCCCGAGTGAAACGATAGCCTGTGCCTGACGCGCCGCAGCTCGTCGTCGATCTCAACGCCGCTGTGCTCGCGGTCACGGACGATCAGCCGCGTTTGCTCACCGTCGCGCCTGGTGCCTATCCAGGGATCGGCGATGATTTTCGAGCGTTACCTTTCGGCCCGTTCGATCTGGAGCGGGATAGAACGCTGGAGCGCTGCATTCGCGAGACGGTCACGCGTCAGACGGGCGGCAGTCTCGGTTATGTCGAACAGCTCTATACGTTCGCGGACAAGGGGCGCGATCCACGCGAGCTCGCCGGTGGCCGTATTCTGTCAATCGCCTACCTCGCGCTCGTCCAGGAGAGCGTGCTCGAAACAGCCGAGGATGCGAGCTGGGAGAACTGCTACGACTACTTTCCCTGGGAGGATTGGCGCCGCGGGCGGCCGGCGCTCATCGACGAGATAGAGGCCGCGCTGCGCGACTGGCTCGAAGGGTTACCGGGAGCCGACCGGGTCGGGCGGCGTGAGCGTATCGACATCTGCTTCGGCCTGGGCGACGTCGGCTGGGATGCGTACAAGGTGCTCGAGCGCTACGAGCTGCTTTACGAGGCGCAACTCATTGCCGAGTACTGGATCGACCGCGGTCAGTCGCCCGCGTCTGCGATCTCTGCCGTCCTTGGCAAGCCGATGGCCTTCGATCACCGGCGAATACTCGCGACCGGGCTCGGGCGGATCCGCGGCAAGCTGCGCTACCGTCCGGTCGCATTCGAGCTCCTACCCGAGACATTCACGCTGCTGCGTCTGCAGCAGGTCGTCGAGGCTTTGTCCGGCCTGCAGGTACATAAGCAGAACTTTCGCCGCTTCGTCGAGCGCAGCGGTCTCGTGGAAGGGACCGGGCAGCACGAGGTGAGCACGGGCGGGCGCCCCGCCGAGTTGTTCCGCTTCCGCCGGGCCGTGCTGCGCGAGCGGCGCGCGCCCGGTGTCGCAACGTTGCAGCCTCCGAGAGGACCTTAGCCGCAGGCCCCGCGGGTCCGTGCCTCACAGGCGTCGATTTGCCCGGACTGATGCCTGTGCTATACTTTCGCGACACTTATACTCATAGTGAGCACAACTAGGGGTCGGATGATGACAACGCTTGAATTCACACCTCAGGTCGAGAAGGCAACGGCGTCGATCTACGCGCGCGTGCGGGCCGTGATTCCGGAGATCGAGTGGCCTGTGCATGCGCCTTATATCGCGCGGATCAACGAGCTCAAGGCGGAGCGCAACGCGGTTATTCTCGCGCATAATTACCAGACGCCTGAGATTTTTCACGGTGTGGCCGATTACACCGGCGATTCGCTCGGGCTGGCCCAGCAGGCCAGGGACGCCGATGCCGACGTCATCGTTCAGTGTGGCGTCCATTTCATGGCAGAGACGGCGAAGATTCTCAGCTACGACAAGACGGTCCTGATTCCCGATCTCAGGGCCGGTTGCTCGCTCGCCGAAAGCATCACGGGCGCGGATGTGCGCATGCTCAAGGAGCGCTATCCGGGTGTGCCGGTCGTCACGTATGTCAACACAACGGCCGACGTCAAAGCAGAGTCGGATATTTGCTGCACGTCGGCCAACGCCGTCCAGATCGTCAATTCTCTTGGCACGGACCGCGTAATTTTTCTGCCGGACGAATACCTCGGTCGCTACGTCGCGCAGAACACGGATGTGGAAATTATTCTCTGGGAGGGCTCGTGCGAGGTGCACGAACGCTTCACTGCCGAGGAGCTGCGTCAGTACCGTAAGCAGACGCCGGGAATCGAAATCATCGCACATCCGGAGTGTCCACCGGACGTTCTCGCCGAAGCCGATTTCGTCGGCTCGACCTCGGGCATGATCGACTTCGTCGACCGTAAACGTCCGGAGCGCGTCGTCATGATCACGGAGTGCTCGATGAGCGACAACGTCGCAGTGGAGTTTCCGGATGTGGAATTCGTTCGACCGTGCAATCTGTGCCCGCACATGAAGCGCATCACGTTGCCGGGAATCCTCGCGTGTCTCGAGAATATGCAGTACGAGGTCACAATGGATGAGGATCTCGCTAGGCGGGCCTACAGCTCCGTGCAGAGAATGCTCGCGGCCCCACAGCGCAAAGCCGCTTGAACCGCGTCCGATACCCGCGATAACTCGATCGTCATCTGCAGGTCTCGTGGTTCCCAGCGCTCAGCAGCGCCGCGGGATACTGCGGCTCGGCCGTTTTAGACGGCGCGCACGCAAGCGCGGATCTGTCGTGCCGGGCGACGACGGTTCGGCCTATTCGTGCGGCAGCCCTTCGACGACGTAGGCGCTGATGTCGTGGATCTCCTCGGTCGTGAGCGTCGCACCGAACGGTGGCATCGCACCGAAGCCTTCCGTCACTCGCAGCATGACCGACGGCAGGTCTGTTGCCCCCGTCAGCGGTATGCCGCCTGCGTGGCCGCCTTCTCCGAGGCTGCCGTGGCAGAACGCGCAGGCGCCCTCGAACAATACCTGGCCGCTGGCGACATCGGGCGCGCGGTCGGGTATGGCCGTCAACACCGGCCTTTCACCGGGTTCCGGCACCTCATCGAGCGTGCCGTCGAGCGAAAATAGCCAGACGCTGTCCCCCCGGGGTGAGCCGATATAGGCGTTGCCGGCTGAGAACGCTGCAACGTACTGGGTACCTTCGTGCTCGAAGGTTATCGCCGGCGCGTTGACGCCGGCGCCGGTCTGGAACTCCCAGAGCACGTCGCCATTGCTCGGATCGAGCGCCGTAAGCCGGCCGTCGTGACGCCCCGTGAAGATCAGGTCGCCCGCCGTGGTCAGGGAGCCGCCGTGACAGCGGTTGCGCCACCGCGTCTGCCAGGCAACCGTGTTCGTGTGCATGTCCATGGCCGCGAAGATTCCACTCATATGCACGGGAATCGCACCGAAGCGACCACCGAGATAACGATCACCGATCTCCATGGGGTAGTCCTCGTAGACGCCACCGCGGAAGAACGACATGCGATCCGTCGCACAGACATAGAGTAGGCCCGTGTCGGGGTCATACGAGCTCGGCGACCAGTTCGCGCCGCCGCTGTGGCCTGGTTTCATGACGGCGCCGTCCGGCCCGAAAGGCGTGAAGATTCGGCCTTGGTTCACGAGCGGCGGGTAACCCTCGGGGGCGATATCGACTTCCTGAGGCACGAAGGCCTCGCCAATCGGGAAGGGCTGCGTCGGGCTGGTCTTCTGATGCTCGTCCTGCGGCACGGGTTGCTCCTCAATGCCGATCAGCGGCTCACCCGTAATTCGATCGAGGATATAGACCCATCCTGTCTTGCTCGGCTCCGCGAGCGCTTTACGCATCCGTCCGTCGATCTCTATGTCGAATAACACGACCGGGCTCGGCGAGTCGTAATCCCAGAGGTCATGGTGGACTTGCTGGAAGTGCCAGCGGTATTCACCCGTGGCGGCCTCGATCGCCACGATAGACGTGGCAAACAGATTGTCGCCCTCGCGTACGTTACCGTTGAAATCGGGGCCCGGGTTGCCCGTGGAGAAATACATCAGGCCGAGCTCGGGATCGACCGCCGGCGTTTGCCAAACGGTCGCGCCGCCATACTTGTAGACCTCGCTGTCGGCGGGCCAAGTATCGTGGCCGATCTCACCGGGATTCGGTACGGTATAGAACGTCCAGGCAAGCTCACCGCTACGCGCATCGAAAGCCTTTAGCCGCCCCTGCACGCCGTTCTCGGCGCCCGCAAAGCCGGTGATGACCAGCCCGTCATAATAGAGAGGCGCGCCCGTGATACTGAAGCCATCCTGCCAGCGCTCGGCTTGCGTCGACCAGACGACCTCGCCGTTACGTTGGTCCAGTGCGATGAGTTTGCCATCGAGCTGGCCGACGTAGATCTTGCCGTCACCCATCGCCAAGCCGCGGCTGGTCCAGCCGCAGCAGATCACGTTGATGTTCTGATCGAGGTTGGCCTCGTACGTCCAGAGCATCTCGCCGGTATCGACACTGATTGCAAAGACGTCGTCTGCGCCCGTGATGATATAGACGACGCCGGCGTAGACTAACGGAGTTGCTTCGCCCGAATACTGCGCGCCGACGCCAGAGCCGTTCAGACGAGCACGCCAAACCCCTTTGAGATTGGCGACGTTGTCTCGATTGATCTGCGTGAGCGGCGAATACCTCTGGTTGTAGATGTTGCCACCGTTCGTGACCCAGCCGTCGGTTGGCAAATTCAGAAGGCTAGCGTTGGAGAAGGCCGGAGATCGGGCTGGTTGTGTATAACCGGGCCCGACGAACGTCATGGCAAGGCAGGCCAGCGCGGCCCATGCCGGAATCAGCGAGCGCCGTTCGTTCCTGTTCCTATTCATTGCGTAACGCATGCTGCTCTCCAGCGTTGATCAGACGTCGAAATCGGGTCGTGGAAGTCACCGCCGTTGCGCGAGGCTTGATCCGGCGAGCCGCGCGGGCGTTTGTTGCCCGAGAGAATACCGCAACTCGGCTCGATTGGGTCATCCTGGGGCGCGCCGCGGCTCCAGGCGCTCTTCGCGGCTGCGGGATGCGCTGCGCGCAGCGGATGCGGTATGCTCGCGGCCCTGGCGAATACCAATAACAGCCGGCGACAACCGTCGCGCGGGCGAGGACCGTCGTAGGTGAGGCGGGCACGGCCGCCGGCGCGCAGCCACGCAAGCCGTTGGCAGTTCTAACGTTACGAGCGCAAACGATGGAGTTTCTTCGTGTTAGCCGCAACGTCTGGGGGCAGGAGACTATTCTGGGCCTGTCCTGGGACTTGCTGCCGATCTTTTTCTGGGCGGGCATCGTATTTGCGGTATTGCACGCCATCTACAGTTGGCTTCTCGCCGGCAAGCGGAAGTGACCATGACGGCGGAGCAATCCCTGCCAGCGACGGCCGGCGGTGCGCGGCGAGTACGTCACGCGCTCGTCGATCGGCTGTTTCACTGGTTCAGCGCCGGCGCCGTGGTCGTGTTGCTCGCGACGGCGCTGCTGCCAATACTCGGCATCGAGTTCGCTTGGGTGGCTATCCACTGGGTCACGGGCTTGATTCTCGCTGTGCTGGTTATTCTGCATGTTGTCCGCGCCGTGTTCTGGCAGAACCTCCGCTCGATGTGGATCAGTTTTGGCGACATTCGGGACGGATTGGCGGCGTTGCGGTCTGCGTTGCGAATGTCCCCGGGCGCAGGCAGGCTCGCCGGTAAATATTCGCTTGCGCAAAAGGCGATTCATCACGCGTTCACCGTCGTCGTGCTGACAGCCATCGGAACGGGACTGATGATGCTCGTGAAGATCGATACGCCGTGGTGGGAGCGCGATCCATACTGGGTAAGTGACGATGTCTGGGCGATCGTGTACGTGCTCCACGACCTGACCTCGCTTTGCCTGGTCACGATGATCATCATGCATGTCTATTTTGCGTTCCGGCCGGAGAAGCTCCATCTATTGCGTTCGATGATTCTCGGCTGGATCACTGACGGTGAATACGATCGATACTACGACCGCTCCGACTGGCATGCGAGGGCGGATAGGCGTAGCGCTGACGCACCGACTTACAAACACGAGTGAAGCTAACGATATGGATCTAGATCAACGCATTGACGCAATCGAATCCGCCTACGAGTTCATGTTCGCCTATGCCGCGCAGGGTCGGCAGTCCGATCAAGGGGGTGGTGCGGCCTCCGACCTCAGGGACTATCTGCGCAAAATGGAGAGTGCACTCGACGGTCTCGGCGAAGCTGTCGCCGAGGCTACGCGCGAAGTGCTTGGAGATACGCAGGCATGGCAAGCGTTTCTGGATGCCGTGAGCCAGGATGCCGCCCGCGCTTTGGCCATCGTCAGGCTCGTCTTGTCGAAGCCCGCGATCAGTTCACTGCTCATCGACAACGTTAACGGCTCGATTCATCTGCGCGCGCTGCTTACTGATCTGTTTGTCGTCGACGAGAGCTTGAAGCAGCAAGCCTAAGCAATCGATCGCAGGGATCAGAAGTGTTCGAGCGGCGACTTCGAGGCCATCTCGGGCTTCAAGCCGCCGCTCGCAGAAGTTTCATCGTACGACTTGGCGGCCGCGTTGCGACGGCCGCCTATTATCCGTCTGACCTGGGCCCGATCCGAGCTAGTCGTCGCTTTGGCGATAGGATCTGTGGCAGCCGCCACAGGCCGGGCCGATGTTCTCGGATGCCGCGACTTGCGCCGCCTGGAAGCCACCTGCCCGTGCTTGTGAGGCGACCGTCTCGGCAGCCGTGCGCAGATCGGCTGCGCGCTGACGGACGTCAGCGAGATCGCTCCAGATGGCGGGCAATGCAGCACTTCCCGGGAGACTATCGCTATCGCTGCCCGCGGCCAGGCCGTCCTCGATCATGCCGGCTAGCGTGGCGAGCTCGGCGGCTGAGCGCGCAAACTCTGCTTCATCGACGGGGATGTTGCCGTCGGCCATACCTCTGACTCGGCCCGCTTTGAAGGCGATGACCCGCATGAGGGCCTGGCGGTAGGCCATTGCCCTATATTCCGGTGTGTCCGTGTCGACGCCTGCGCCTCCGCCTCCCTGGCCGCACGCGGACAACGTAAAGGCCACGGCCGCAACGGCCACGAGACGGTGAATCTCGGTCTTCATTAAAGCATCCCCCTGGATTGGTTATCGAGTTGTAGGCAGCATAAACAAGCGGCGCCGCGCCTGGCAAGCTTCGCGCGTGCGTGTTACTGCACGGTGCCTTTGCGCAGGTGGGCCATGCGCTCGACGGACGCTATGAGGAGCTCATGGCGCGTTGTATCGCGCAGCACGGTGATTGGGATTTCAGTTCCCGCAGGTCCCGTGCTCCACATCGTTCGGTAGAAATGACCGAGGCCATAAACTTCGTGGTTGCCGACGCGTACGATGATATCGCCCGGCCGTAGGCCAGCGACATCGGCCGGGCAGTCGCGATAAACGCCTACGACGGTGAGCTCGTCGTCCTCGTCGTGCACGAGCACGCCAAGCCATGGACGCGGCGGCTCGAGACGCCGGCCATGCTCGCAGATCTCGTCGATGGCGCTGGCTAGCGTCTGGACCGGAACGGACATGTTGACGGTTCGTTGGTCGCCACGGATCTCGAAGCCTTGAATGACGAGCGAGCCAATGGCGCAGAGCTCGCCTTGGAGATTTACGAGCGCAGCACCCGACCAGCTCGGGTGTGGTGGTGCTGAAAAGATCGCTTCCTCGAGCAGATATTCCCAGCGGCCCGCAAATTCCTGGCGGGCGAGGATTTGTGCTTCGACCGTTTGTGGTTCCGAGTCCGTGCTGGCGGCAATCACGACTGCATCTCCGACTTTGAGCTCGTCGGTCGCGGCGATGGGGATGGTGGGTCCGGGCAGTGGCAGGGTCGGCTTGATGAGCGCGAGGCCGCTGCGAAAGTCGTTACCTACGACATACGCCGCCGATGACAGCCCATCCTCCGTTGTTACCCAAATATCCTCGGCTTCGTTGATCAGATAGCCGATCGTGACGATGAGCCCGTCGTCCCGGATACGTACACCGTGGCCCGTGCGCTCGGTGCCAAGCAGGCTTGCCGTCATGGCGTCCTCGGGTATGTACGCCTTGATCGAGACGAGGGCTTCGAGCTGAATGCGTTCCAGGACGCCGGTTGTGTGAGTGGATTCGCCCATCCCGACCAGAGTCTAGCGCAAAGATCGGGTGTGCGAACCTATCTACCTGACATCGTCGTGTTGCGCCCGTGTTTCGGTCGGCTATCGTCGAGTTTGTGCATCATTGAATTTCAGCCGTTGCGCGCGAAATAGCTGCGTGTCTCGGCTACCGCGACGCCGCTGAGCAGAAGCAGCCCGATGAGGTTGGGCAAGGCCATGAGCCCGTTCATAACGTCGGAGAACAGCCATACGAAATCCAGCGTTCTAACGGCACCCACGTATGCCACGATCACGAACGCGATCCGATACGGGACGATCGCACGCTCGCCGAGCAGATATTCGATACTGCGCTCACCGTAGTAGCACCAGCCCAGGATCGTCGAAAACGCGAACATCGCCAGACTCGACGCGATGACGATTCCGCCGACCTGCGGCAAGACGGAGTTGAACGCCAATTGCGTCATCAACACCCCATTCTCCGACGAGTTCCAGGCCCCTGTCGCGATGATCGCGATACCCGTAAAGGTGCAGACAACCAACGTGTCGATGAACGTCTGAGTCATCGATACCAAAGCCTGCCGCGCCGGCTCGGTGGTCTGAGCTGCGGCAGCGGCGATACCGGCCGAACCGAGACCGGATTCGTTCGAGAAGATGCCGCGGGCGACGCCATAGCGAATCGCCATCGCAGCGCTCGAACCGAGGAAGCCGCCGGTAGCGGCGGTGCCCGTAAAGGCGTCTGTAAATACGAGTGCAAACGCGGCGCCGATCTGGTCGAAATGCGCTACCCAGACGGCGCCGGCGCTCGTGAGGTAGAGCGCAATCATGCCCGGTACGAGCACGCTGGTGACGCGGCCAATGGAGCGGATGCCACCGAGCACGACGAGTGCGAGTCCGACGGCGAGCGCAGCCCCGCTCTGCCAGTCGGGAATGCCAAAGGCGTTGTCGAGAGCATCGGCAACGGCGTTGGCCTGGACCATGTTGCCGATTCCGAAGGCGGCGATGCCCGTAAACAGCGCAAATGCCGCGCCGAGGAAGCGACCGAGTTGCCGCTGTGGGATGCCGCGTGACAGATAGTACATCGGGCCGCCGGCCTGCTCGCCGCGATGATCGGTGATGCGATATTTCACCGACAGCAGTGCTTCGCAGTACTTCGTCGCCATGCCGACGAGCCCCGTCATCCACATCCAGAAGAGTGCACCGGGCCCGCCGAGGGCGATGGCCGTTGCGACACCGACGATATTGCCCGTGCCGACTGTGGCGGCGAGCGCGGTCATGAGTGCCTGGAAATGGGAGATGTCGCCGCTCGCGCCGGGTTCCTTGCGGCGGATGAAACCGAGATAGAGGGCCGGCCCCAGTTCGCGGAACTGTAGGGCTCGCAGCCGGATGGTCAGAAACACGCCCGTGAAGAGCAGCAGCGGGATCAGCACATACGGACCCCAGATGAAGTTCGACAGTGCCGTTAGCGCGGTCATTCCTGCGCGTTTTGCGCCTCGGCAGCGCGCTGAAGCTCTTCGAGAACGGAGTTGATATATCTCAGGATCTCGTTAGCATCGCTTCTGACGACCTCGGCCCGGCGTGGCTCGGTACCGACTAGGTCACCGCGCAGATTTGTCGAGATGGCGTTGAGGTTCTGCTGCATCACGAGGAGATCACGTCCGGTGACGCGCTCGCCGGTCGCCGCCGCGCGATCGAGATTCGCCCTCACTAGTCGCACAATCTGCCGCGATGACTCCACCGCGATGCTGCCGTCGCGAAGCGCGATACCGATGCCGGCTCGCAGCATGTAAAGGTTGAGCTCGGGCCGTATCAATATTGCGCGATCGACGAGACGCAGGGCGTCGAATGCGAACGACTCGATGTTCTGCCTGACTTGGCCACGCCATTGGGCGCGTAATTGCACGACGTCGGGATACCACGCATCCGTGATGGCAGCACGGCCGAGCACGTTGTCGAGCTGGGACAGGGCGCCCCAATCCTGGTTCGCAGTGGCCTCCCAACCGAAGATGATCGCGCCGGCTGAGGCTGGGAGGCCCTCGACCAGCGCAGAGACCGAGGCCCCGGCGCTGCGTTGAGCCAGCGCGGGAATGGCCGGCGCGATGAGCAGATAGCGAGCCTGCGCATTGTCGGGCCGCAACTCTAGCGCTCGGTTGTAGGCAGCGGCTGCCTGCTCTTCCTGGCCACGTGCGGCGTAGAGCAGGCCGAGCATGAGCAGACGTGTCGATTCGTCCGGATGTGCCTCGGCTATCGCGATCGCACGCTCGTACTGGCCCAGACGAATGAGGTTGCGCGTCACGTAGCCGAAATCGACGCTGTCGGCGAGTCGCGTATAGACCCAACTGCCGCGTGTGACTAGCGGATCGTAGGGTGCAAACAGTTGGAAAAGATCATCGCTCACCAAGCCATCGGCGCGACTGCGACTGCGTGTCGCCATGAGCAGATTGTCGTCCGTGCTGATGCGTGCATCTCCTGCAAACTCGGCAACGCCTGCTTCGTCCATGACCAATGCCGTCAGCAGATCCTCGACACCATTCATGCCCATGCGGCTGTAATGCATGATGTCGTCCGTGATCGGGTCGCCGGACCTGGACAGTTGCAGCTCCGGGGTCAGCTCGGTGTCCGAGGCAAGAAACACGAGCACCTGCGGTCCGGGCTGGTACAGACGAACGTGCTCGAACTCACTGCGTAACGTCGCAGCGAGCGTGCGCAGCAGCGGCTCATCGATGAATTCGGAATTGATCCACTGTACGAAGACGCCTTCTTCGCTCATATGGACTTTGGCTTCGCCGAGGAAGTCGCGTGTGTACAGATGGGCGGCCACACTCGTCCAGGGGTGCGACGGTTGCGAGACGATGATGTCGTAGCGCTTGTTCGTCAGGCGCAGCGCGTTGCGGGCGTCGTTGCTGACGATGTTGACTCGGGTATCCTCGAGCGGATCGCGATTACGCTGCGTCGCGATAGCGCGGTTCGCGTTGATAATTTCTGCCTCGAGCTCGATAACGTCGATGTCGTCGATCGACGGCGGCACACCTTCGAGTGCGACGCCGCCGCCGAAGCCGATCAGTAGCAGCGTCTGGGCGTCCGGCCGGGCGGTGACGGGTAGGGCGGTCAGCCATTTCTCCGGGTCTTGCACGGGCGGGCTGCCTTTGGCCAGAATCGAGGCTTCGGGCAGCCCGCTGCTGCGTAGATAGAAATAGCCGTTCTCCTCGAGCAGCAATACCGTTGCCGAGCGCCCGACTGCGTAAAAGACTTCCTGCGGGTCGGTGTGATACGAGACCGGAAAGGCTGTGCTCGTGACGACGGCGTCCGGCCGCGACGGTGTGTAGATGAGCACCGTCGCGAGCAGACCGCTCGCCGTGAGACCGATGACAACGGGCTGGCGTCGGGCAACGCAGACTGCAACCCACAGAGCCAATGCGAAATTGGCGGCTGCAACCACCTTGATCGTGCCCTCGAACCCTAGCGTGGGCAGCAGCACGAAGGCAGCCAGCAATGAGCCAGCGACGGCGCCCGCCGTGTTCCACGCATAGACACGCGCCGTGCCGCCACCGGCATGCGCTGCGTTACTGGCCAGGATGCGGACGGCCAGCGGGAA